>JAQUMG010000057.1 GCA_028718265.1 Candidatus Omnitrophota bacterium | reverse complement strand
GTTGCGGCATAAAAAAGGCACTTGAAACAAAAAACATTGTGGTTAGCGAAGAGATTCTTACAAAAGAGAATAACAGGCCGATACAGGTTACTACTATTCCGTTTCAGGCAAAGGACGGACAATGGCTTGTCGCCGAAGTAAACGCAGATATCAGCGAGCGTAAAAAGGTGGAAGAGCAGTTAAAAAAATACCGGGATCACCTCAAAGATTTAGTAAGAAAGCGCACTTCGCATCTCATGGCCGAAATCACCGAACATTCAAAAACCGAGAACGAGCGCGAGAAATTGACAAAGGAACTGATCAGATCGAATAAAAAATTAAAGCAACTGGCATTAAAAGATTCCCACACGGGCCTTTACAACCATCGCTACCTCGAAGAAGCAATTGATGCAGAATTATATCGCGCCAGGCGATATACCCATCCGCTTTCGGTCATAATGCTGGACATAGACTATTTCAAGTCGATAAACGACGTCTACGGGCATCAATTCGGCGATCTGATACTGAAGCAATTCGCAAAACTGCTGAAGAAGATGGTGCGCCGTTACGACATCATCATAAGATTCGGCGGAGAGGAGTTTATAATCATATCGCCCGGAACAGCCGGTTCGACGGCGCTGTTGTTAGGGCGGAGGATCCTGGACTCTATTAATCTGTACAATTTTGGAAATAAAAAACATACGGTTAAGCTCAAGTTAAGCATAGCCGTATCTTCGTATCCGGAAAATGACGTAGTCAAGGGTATGGACCTGGTGGACCTCGCGGACCAGATTCTGAATAAAGTAAAAGAATACGGCGGTAACAGAGTTTATACCGCAACAGACATTAAGGTAAAAGCGCCGCTGTCCTTAAAACAGGAAGCGGAAAACACAGACGTAAAAGTCCTTAAGACCAAAATAGAGAGGCTCCATAAAAGGGCTAACCAGAGTTTAATAGAAGCAGTTTTCGCTTTCGCGAAAACTATCGAATTAAAAGACCACTATACGGGAGAACACGGCGAAAGAACGGTCTATTACGCAACAGAAGTTGCCAAAAATATGGGCCTGCCCGCGGAGGAAGTAGAACGCGTCAGGGAAGCTGCCATATTGCACGATTTGGGTAAGATAGGCATAAGCGAGAAGATACTGCTGAAAAAATCCAGCCTTACAAAAGGCGAATTTACGCTCATTAAAAAGCATCCGCAGATAGGAGTGGACATCATAAGGCCCATACAATTCCTGCATAGTATCATTCCCCTCATTTTCTACCATCACGAAAGGTGGGACGGAAAGGGCTATCCTGTGGGGTTAAAGGGCAAAGAAATACCTATCGGCGCAAGGATTATCGCGCTGGCAGACGCATTTCAGGCGCTTAGTTCCGACCGCCCATACAGGAAAGGGTATTCCATTGCGGAAGCGTTAAAGATTATAGAAAGCGGTTCCGGCTCGCAATTTGACCCCGCGGTCGTTAAGACCTTTTTGGGAGTTATGCAAAAGTATAAAAACAGAAAATCAGACGATATAGGCCCCCGCAAAACCTCATATGCGTAACCTCACAGGTACAGGATTTTTCATATCATCCAAAATAGGTAAAGCGATCAAGGACTACAATTTGATCGAGGATGGCGATAAGATACTGGTCGCTGTCTCCGGAGGAAAAGACAGCCTCTCGCTTCTAAAGCTGCTTCTGGAAAGAAAACGATGGGCGCCGGTCAGATTCGATATCCTTGCCGCTTACGTAGAAACCGATTTCAGATGCGGCAACTGCGTGCACAGGAAAACACTTACCGGTATATTTAAAAAGATGGGAGCAAAATATATATTTAGGAAAATCAAGGTCCTTGACAAGAATAAAAAGACAAATTGTTTCTGGTGCTCATGGAACAGAAGAAAGGCCCTCTTTGAAATGGCTAAGGCCAACGGCTGCAATAAAGTGGCATTCGGACATCATAAGGACGATATCATAGAGACAACCTTATTGAATCTCTTTTTCCAGGGAGAATTTTCCACAATGAATCCGCGGCAGGAACTTTTTAAGGGGAAGATAACCCTGGTAAGGCCGCTGTGCTACGTCGAGGAACGCATGATAAGAAAATTTGCAAAAGAAAGCGGTTTTCCCGGGCAGCTTTGCAGATGTCCTCATTCGCAGGATTCGAACAGGAGATATCTTAAGGAGTTTATTAAAGAAATGGAGAAACGCTCGCCCAACATAAGAACCAACATCTTTCGCAGTATCGCGCGCGTCAAAAAAGATTACATAGACCTGAAAGAATAATACACCAAAAGCCGCAGCAGTTGAACCAATAGCGCAAATAAGACCCATGACTAACCAACGTTATATCGCACACGTCGATATGGATGCGTTTTTTGCATCCATTGAACAAAGAGATAATCCTGCTTTTAGGAATAAACCCGTCATAGTCGGTGCGGATCCTAAGGGCGGGAAGGGCCGTGGTGTCGTTTCCGCATGTTCCTACGAAGCCAGAAAATTCGGCATTCATTCCGCAATGCCCATTTCCACAGCCTATAGAAAGTGCCCCCACGGCGTATTTTTACCGGTAGATATAGGAAAATACAGCAGGGTTTCCCGCGAGATATACGGGATCCTTTACAATTTTACGCCCGATATACAGCCCGTAAGTATTGACGAAGCATTTTTGGATATAACAGGAAGTTACCGCCTGTTCGGTACTCCGCAAAAAACATGCTTGTTGATCAAGTCGAGAATAAAAGAAGAAACACATCTTTCGGCTTCGATAGGCCTCGCTCCGACCAAGATGGCCGCGAAGATCGCGTCGGATTTAAAAAAGCCGGACGGTATGGTCGAGGTGCAACCGGAAAATCTGCTCAAGTTTCTCCGGCCGCTTGATATCAGAAGGATTTGGGGTTTAGGAAAAAAGACGGAAGAAATATTAAAGGATATGGGAATCAATACTATAGGCGATCTGGCAAAGAAAGACGCGAGAGAGATGGCAGGATTATTCGGGAAAAACGGCCTGCATCTCTGGCAGCTGGCAAACGGTATGGATGATAGCGAGGTCGAAACCGATACTGAGGCAAAGTCTGTCAGCAATGAATTGACTTTTGATGAAGACACTTCGGATAAAAATAAAATAGAGTCGGCACTTATGTCGCTTTGCGAAAAAGTTTCAAACCGCCTGCGCCGCGAGACGTTAAAAGGCAGGACTATTACATTAAAGGTGCGTCTGGAAGGTTTTCATACGTATACCAGAGCGCTTACCATAGACAGCGCTACAAATTATGTCGATACCATCTTCAGGGAAATAAAAGAATTATACAATAATTTTGATGCAGACAGAAAAAAGATACGGCTTCTGGGCGTCAGGGTCTCAAATTTGATTCCTTCGGGCGTTCAGGACGACCTTTTTAAAGAGATTTCCAGCGAAAAACTGGAGAAAGTACACGAAGCCGTGGATAAAATCAAAGAAAAATTCGGCAGCGGGTCTATACACCGGGCAGGCGGCATATAGCAGTTGTTATTTTGCCTGCCCTATGGTAATATATGCATCATGCCGAACCCCGTCTCTTTAAGGAAGAAAAGTGGGTTTACTCTGGTAGAAGCCTTTGTTGCCATGAGCATCCTGACATTTTGTGCTACCGCGCTTTTCGCGTCTCTTTACATAGGTTTCAATCTGGTCAATGATATCCGCGAGCATATCATAGCCTCGTCTATAATACAGCAGGAGATGGAAAGTCTCAGAAAAACACCGTTTGTTACCCTGCCTTCTTACGGCGACACACCTTTTACGAGCAGTTCACTCTCCAGATTATATAATTCTTCGGCAAAAGTAAATATCGGGCAGTACGTAGATTCTAATATCGTAAGAGCGGTTGTTACGGTAACATGGTACTCCCGCCTTAATACTACCAAACAGAACGTGAAAAAGGTAATAACGCTTATTACCAAAAACGGCATCAACAGCATCTGAACATAAACGGCCTATGACTATATTCAGGATAAAAAATTACGGACTTACTCTTGTAGAATTGCTTGTGGCTACATTCGTGGGTATGCTGACTTTTTCGGTGTTATTCTACGTCTCTTTTACTATACAAAACAGCATAACCGTAAGCAGCGGGATTTTAGGCATTACCGAAACGGGCAGGTTTACAATAGACAGGATTTCTAACGATATCAGAGAGGCGAAAGAGGTAAAATCATCTTACGGTTCGTATGTGAGCGGTGACGCTACATTGGTTCTGGAAATACCCGTAGCGAATATCAGCGGGGTAGTGACAGGTTTCGATACGGTAATATATGCACTGGATTCGGGGGATCCGACTAAATTACGCCATATAGTTTATGCCACGGCCGGGAGCGCAAGAAAAGATACATCAGAAATTGTTACCGAGAACGTAAAAAACCTGTTATTTTCCTCCGGCGGGACAGAATTGTCTTCCATAACGTACAAAAATGCGGTAAAGACTTTATCGGTAAAGATCACGACGGCTAAAATAGCTATGGGTTTCGAGCGCATAAACGAAGTAACGACATCGGTTTCTTTAAGAAATAAAAAGTAAAGTCCGAACATGAAAACTCAAAACGGAATAGCGCTTATAACGGTATTGGTAGTGTTGTTTCTTATTTTTGCGCTTGTGGGGACGTTTTTATTTCTCGCTACGAACGCGAGGCTTCTTAACGAGCGCTATTACGAGAATTCCCTGGCCCTGTATCTCGCCGAAGCAGGAATAGATTATGCAATATGGGAGATAGATTTCGGCAGCGCTGATTTTTCAGACTGGAGCGGTAATCCGGCGACAGAAGCTACTAAAACTATGAATAACTTTCAGGATACGGATGGGAATATATACGGAAATATAAGTATTTCGGTTTATAATTTCGGGCAGGAAATAGTAACCGTGCGTTCGACCGGCACATTCAGCTCCCTGACAGGTCCGCAGCTTTCGCGCACGGTTCAGGTATTTCTTAAAAAGCATAAACTTTTCAGCTATGCGATTTTAACTTCCGAAGGCATAGATATATCGGGAAGCGCAAAGGTAGACAGCTATAATTCAATAAACGGCCCATACGGCGGTTCAAATGTTTACCAAAACGGTGATATAGCCACCAATAGCCAGGAGAACCCTGCGATATTAATTACAGGTAACAATGCCGAAGTTAACGGAAATGCCGCGACAGGGCCTTCAGGCACAGTCAGTGATGCCCATGACAGCATAACGGGGACAACTAATGACAATGCAGAAGTATTTATGCCGCCCGTTACTGTCCCGTCCAGTTTAACCGTACTAACTTCCGGAGGGACAATAAATCACGACGAGACGCTCTGGACGGGGAGCTACAAATTTGATTCACTGGATCTCAATGCAAGTAAAAAACTTACATTAAACGGAAATGTCGACTTATATTTTATAAAAAATCCGTCGATCAGCCTGACCGGCTCAGGAGAAATAGTCGTTAACGGCACTGTAAACATATATTTTGACGGCGATGTGCAGTTAGCAGGTAAAGGCATCCTTAATAATTCGCAGGATCCGTCAAGTCTTACGTTGTACGGTACAGACACCGTCGGGAACGTCTCTATTACGGGAGTGGGCGCGCTCCACGGTACAGTATATTCGCCATCAGCCGGTATAAGTATTTCCGGCAATAGTGAAATATACGGGGCCGTAGCGACAAAGAATACCACTGTTTCCGGCGTAGCAGGAAATACCGCGATTCATTTTGACGAGCGGTTATTAGTCGATTCCCCAACCATCGGCTATGACCCTTATTTATGGGAAGAGAAATAATTCAAAAAAGGAGAAGAAAGAGATGCCCCGCAAAAGAAGAAAAAAAATGATGTTCAAAGCATGCGAAAAACGAAAAGTCAACCGTGCAAAAATTAAAGCCGCGGGGAAAAATCCGGATCAGTACTTCCGCTCCGGTATTTATGTCGGAGAAAAGGGATGAATAAAAGGATGCCGTAAGGCATCCTTTTTCTTCTATTACATATTAAATGCCTTTTAAAATCGTTATATTATTTTTTATAACCTCTTATTAATCAACAGGTTAAATTGTGTTAAGAAGATTGAAAAAGTTACATATTGACAGATACATAGTTCTATGATATAATCTTGTTAAGGTAAAATATAGCAAGAGGTTAACTTCGAAAAAAATCTCCAAGAGGTGACGGTATGAAACTAAAAAGCGGTTTATTCAAGTATCAAATGCTTTCCGACAAAGAAAAGAAGAATCTGTTATTGCTGGACATAATCATACAGAAGGGTCCCCTCTCCAGGACAGACATATCCAAGGAAACAGATTTAAACATAGTCACTGTGTCGAATTACGTAAATAATTATATCGATAAAGGACTTGTAATAGAGAAGGGATTCGACGTCTCTTCCGGCGGAAGAAAGCCGACGCTGGTTGAGCTTGACGCCAGCGGCGGTTATGCCATAGGCCTTGATATGGGTCCCGTAGACGAGTTAGCAATAATGACTGATTTAAGCGCTAAGATAATATGGAAAGAAAAAAGGAAGCGGCCTCAGGGGCACATGGAAGAAGCAATAAAAGTTGCAGCAGAACTTCTGAATGATATTATTGCCAATTCGAAAGTCCCGCGGGAAAAGATTATGGCAGTAGGATTCGGCATATCCGGAGTTATCGATGAAGAGACAGGTACCGTAAGAGATACGGATCCTACCAGAGGCAGGACCACCGGCAGCATCAATTCTTTCAGAGAGCTGGTCGAGCAGAGGTTCCAGATCCCCGTTTTTATAGGAAACGATGCGACATGCGCGGCTTTCGGAGAGAAGCGCCTAAGCCTGGAAAGAAATATTGAAAACATGCTGTATGTTTACTCCGATGTAGGATGCGGGATTATAATAAAAGGCGACATATATTGCGGGGCGGGTGGTTCAGCCGGCGAGATACAGCTTTCCTCAGAATTGATTAAGGAAGAGGAAGCTAAGTCCGGTTCAAGAGAACTTTATTATCTCAGGCCCATGGGAATCGATTTAGGCATAGTAGCCAAAGCAAAACAGGCAATAGAAGAAGGTGTTGGGACTAAAATATTAGAACTTGCAAACGGCAAACCTGCAGAGATTATTTTAAGTAAAGTGATAAAAGCCGCTGAATCCGGAGACAAATTAGCCATAGACCTGATCGAGAGAGCAGGCGTAGACCTGGGAACAAGAATAGCATATCTCATAAATCTGTTCAATCCGGAAGTAGTGGTAATAGGCGGAGGCGTAGAAAAAGCAGGAGAATTGATTCTGGAACCGATAAGGCAGACAGTCAAAAAACTGGCATTTCAGGAACCGGCGGCAAGGGTCCGCATAATACCGTCCGCATTGGGTGACGAAGCAGTGGCTTTAGGTGCAGCGAGCCTGGTATTACGGGAAGTCTTTACGCAGGTATAAGCGAGAGGATTTTTAAATGGCAGGAATTAAAGGACTATTCGCAGGCACGGAATTGGGCGATAAGGAAAAAAAGAACCTGTTGATACTCGACACAATCAGGAAGAAAGGCCCTATAGGCAGAACCGATATATCTAAAATCACGGGTTTTAACATTGTTACGGTAAGTAATTATATAGACCATTACATAGAAGACGGGCTTGTTTCCGAAGGCGGCTACGATACTTCTACCGGAGGGCGCAAGCCGATGCTGGTAGACCTGAATCACAAATCGGCATATGTTATCGGAGTCGGTTTTGATATGGTCGACATGCTCGGCGTAATAGTCGATTTACGCTGCAATATGATTTTCCAGGTAAAGAAAAAACGCGCTGCCGAAACAGGGAAAGCACTTCTGCATAATCTCATGGAAATGGTGGATGAGATTGTAGATAAATCTTCCCTTGATAAAAAAAAGATAAAAGGCATAGGGCTTGCTGTCGCCGGCATAATTGACAAGGACAATATGACCATAAGATGGCCCGGGCCTTTAGGTACGCCGGATATGGTAGTTTCGGCATCTTTACTGGATGCGCTGGAGCATAAATTCAATATACCCGTGGTAGTGGAAAACGACGCCGATTGCGCGGCATTCGGCGAACAATGGATTGCTCTTGATCCGGAAGTAAAGAATGTTATCTATATGTATTCCGGCGTCTCGTGCGGCATCATGGTGAACGGCCAGATCTACAAAGGGGCTTCAGGATGCGCCGGCGAATTAGGCATATTTAACCCGCTTATTCTGGATAAATATGATTGGAAAAAAGAGTCTTACGGTCTGGGGCGCTGGAATATGGAACTCGGCATGCTCGATAACATAAAAGAGGTTCATGATAAGTATCCGGATTCAAAAATATTTAAATTAGCGGATAATAAGGACAATAAAATTTTCAGCTTTAACACTATTGTAAATGCGGCTAATGCCGGAGACGAAGCAGCAATAGGCTTATTGACTAAAGCCGGCACAGACCTGGGCAAGAAAATAGCCTTTCTGGTTAATTTATTAAACCCGCAAATCGTTGTAATAGGCGGCGGAATAGAAAAAGCCGGCCTGTTTTTATTCGACCCGTTGAAAAAAGCCGTTAAGGAATGGGCCTTTGAGGAAGCGACAAGAGCCCTTAAGATAGTACCGGCTCAACTGGCGGAAAACGCGGTGCCGTTAGGCGCCGCCAGCGTAGTTGTGCAGAAATATTTTGAACATATGTAAAGTAGCGAGTGAAAACGACAAATACAAAAATATCTAAAAAGGAGTAATACTATGGCCGAAGGAAGAATCTGTCCTATATGTAAAAAAGCATTTCTTCCAAACAAATATCGCCCCAATCAGATAATCTGTTCTAATCTTGAGTGTCAGTACCAGCGGCAGCTGGAGAACATGAAAAATTGGCGCGAAGAAAACCCCAATTATTTCAAGTATAAGGAAATAAAGGACGTCAAATGGAAGGAATCCTGCCGCGAAAGAGCCAGAAAGTGGAGGCAGAATCACCTTGACTACCTGAAACTTTACAGGCAGGAGCACAAGGATGACCACCGGGAGTACATGAAAAAGTATATGAGAGATTACAGGAAGAAAAAGAAAGATAAGATAGAACCGCCCGCGAGCCAGCCCGGCAACGTTAATACTCAACCCGGCAACGTAGATTCTTCGGAATTATAAAGGTTTTTAATAAGGCTTGATGATTAAAATAAAACGCGAAAAAATCGTTACGATATTTTTAATATTTTTCGGGCTAATCTTTTTATATTGCTCTACCATTCTCTACGCGGCGCAATCCGGCCAGAACATAAAAGACTACCTGTCAAAAGCGGATAAATATTATAAAGACGGTAAATACCAAGAGGCTATTTCTTTCTGGAATGAGGTATTGACGGTAGAACCCGACAATATAAAGGCCAGACAGGGTATCGAAGATGCCGAGGGAAAGATCGCTAAAATAAGAGACTTTTTCGGCACCGGCGTATTTAAAGAATTTTCCAAAACAGGTGAATTCTCCCTTGATGACTGCTTAAGGGTCTCGGTGGAGAACAGCATACCGCTTGAGGCCGCAAGGGCGCAGATGAGATTAGCCCAGATAAAAGTATGGGAAGCGAGAAGAGGATTTTTTCCGGCGCTCTCTGTTTCATGGACCCAGACGAGCGGCATACAAGCCGGCGGAAAAGTAGAAGGAGTCGAATACGGTCTTGAAGGCAAACAGCCGGCTTTCCGGTCAGGCAGCATTATGTATACTCTT
>JAQUMG010000056.1 GCA_028718265.1 Candidatus Omnitrophota bacterium | reverse complement strand
GGCAATAGCGGCTATTACCGTGACAGGTCCCCAAAAAAATTGAAGCGCCTGATCTACTCTCAGCCTCGGGTTCGTGTTACGTATCAGAACGATTACGACCAATAAGGCCAATAGTTTGAGGAGCCCTAAAAGAACCGACACTCCGCTTAAGGCGATACCGCCCAGAAACATGATAACCAAAAACAGGGGCAGCGTAAATAGTAACATCGCCTTTGTCAGCTTGAAAATAGCAAGCGGCGGGCCGGAATATTCTATCAGTGTGCCGCCCACGATTTCCGTTTCTGCTTCCGAAATATCAAACGGCACGAGCCCTAATTTCGCCTGCGCGCAAAGTATGGCCGCTACCAGGGCAAGAAAACCCGACCAGCTGTTAAATACGGCGCCTTCGGCTATCTGGTAATCTAAAATACCGCCGATCATCAATATCCCGCCGGATTTTATCACCGGCACAATAAGCGCCAGTATAAAAGGTAATTCATATGAAAGGACCAGCTTCATCTCTCTTGACGATCCGACGCTCGCGAGCGGATTGCTCGAGCCGAATCCGCCGAGTATTATGCTCAGGGCCGGCAGCGTCAGTAAATAAAGAACTACTATAACGTCGCCTATGAAACCGACCTTAGTATTAAAATCTGTAAGACATAACAACGTGGATACAAGAGTAACGCCGGCTAAGCCTATGAGAGGTACTGTAAGAAAAAAACTCTTCGAAGCGCCGGCAGGAAGCATCGTTTCTTTTCCGAGCAATTTCATGATATCCACGAGCGGCTGATACCATGGCGGGCCTATCCTGTACTGAATCCTTGCCGTTATTTTCCTGTCGAGCCAGCACATAAAAAGTCCTGCCGCGGCCGTAAATACAAATCCGGGAAATACCACAAATTGTAATAATGGCTCCAATATCTTCACTTTGCCTTTTTGGGAATGCCGTTTAGTTCCCAGTGCTCCGCTTTTACTAATATATTCTTACTGACGGCTGATATGTTCTTTTCCTTATCTTCATTAAAGTCGCCGTATGTCAGGACGCCTGACGGCGAATTCTTGACGCAGGCAGGAATTTCGTCTTTCATCATTTTATCGAGGCAAAAATCGCACCTCGGCACAAGATATGTCATCATCTCAGGGTAAATAGTGCCGAACGGGCAGCCGTTTACGCATGATTTGCAGCTGGTGCACCGCATATTGTATTTCTGCAAAATCTTGTCTTCCTCTTTCCTGCCCAGCGCCTCATTCGGACAGGACTGGATGCATGCAGCCAGCTCGCACTTCCTGCAGATAATGGCATAAGTCGCCAGCTCGACGAGCGAGCGCACGCCTTTATTGTCGGAATGGTAAAAATAGCTGCAACCGAATTCCCCGTCGCGATTTTCGCCGTATAAATCCAGATCTATCAGTATTTTTTTTATTCCCATATGCCGTGTAACCCGCTTATTTTGTCATACGTAAAAACCGGGCCGTCTTTGCATGCGTAATAGGGCCCGATCCTGCAGTGGCCGCACTGTCCGAGACCGCAGGACATATTCTTTTCCATCGAAAGATGGATATTTTGCGCCGTGTATCCTATATCTATCAGCTTGAATGTCGTAAACTTCATCATTATCGGCGGACCGCATACGATGGCAACGCTATTGGCAACATCTATACCCATATCTTTTTTAAGCAGCGTGGTTATGAGGCCGACGTTGCCTTTCCACGTCTCATCCCCCGTATCAACCGTAACTTCCAGCTCCAGCTCTTTATTTCCGGACCATTCCTTTATTAAATTCTTATATACGATATCTTTCGGGGAACGCGAACCGTATTTTATGATAACTCTTTTGTATTTTTTTCTTTCGTTCAAAAGCGCTAATATCAGACTCCTTAACGGCGCTAATCCGACACCACCGCCCACTATCAATATTTCTTTCCCGTAAAAAGTAGTAAGAGGATACCCGATTCCGTAAGGCCCGCGCACGGCTATCTCATCGCCCGATTTCATGCCGTGCAGTACGCCCGTAACTCTTCCGGTCTTCATTATGGTCAGGTCCATACTGTCTTCCGTCTTCGGATTTGACGACGGAGTAAACGGCGCCTCGCCGATGCCCGGCACGGTCATTTCCACAAACTGGCCCGTCTTAAACGGGATATTTTTATCCAGTTTGAGTTTAAACGTCTTTATATTAGGCGTCTCATCGATGATTTCTGTTATTCTTCCCTTTACGGGGCAATACGGGTTATTCATGCGACTTCGCCTTTTTCTCCGCTACAAGGTTCTTCAGTATCCGCCTTATATCTATCTTTGCCGGACAACCGGAAAAACACCTGCCGCAACCCGTGCAGGCATAAAAACCCGCAACGTCCGGGAAAAAATCAAATTTCTTCTCGAATCTGTTCCTGAGCCTCATCCAGAGATGCGGCCTTGCGTTCGCGCCTCCGGCAACGCGGGCGAATCTTTTGTACATACACGCGTCCCACATCTTATAGCGCACTTCTTTGTTTCCTGCTTCTTCGGCATCCGCCAGATAGAAACAGTGGCAGGTCGGACATACTACGTTGCAGCACCCGCACTCAACGCACGTCTTAACTTCCGTTTCCCATACGGGAGACTCAAGATTCATTTTTATTATTTCTTTGAATTCGGAGCAATGAGGTATGTTATTTTTTCTTATATTCTCGTCGACCTGTTCAGCGACGTGCTTTCTTGTGTGGTCCCTTTCCTCGATGTGTTTTTCGTCGGCATCGCCGAAGATTCCGCTGTGCCTTTCCATAAACTTCAGGCCGCTGTCCGTATGCCCCTCCACAAGATACCCCCTGGCCAGCGTCGACAGCGATATATCGTAATGCTTCTCCGGATAATGTTTGATACCGAGAGAGTGGCAGAAGCATGTGTCTATCGCGTAGGTGCAATCCGAGCCGATAATAAAATTATTCTCGCGGTTCCTTATGTAGAACGGGTCCTTGAAATCTCCCTGCGAAAATACAAAGTCCTGCGTATCCATGCCGGCGAGGTCGCAGTTTTTAACGCCTATGATACAGAAAGGCTTCCGCGTATCGGCACCTACGTCCCCCGATTTTTCGTAACCGTCCACGACTTTTTCGCGCGACATAAAGAAAAAGTTCTTGAGCGGCTCGAAGGGTCTGACTCCGCCGATCACCACATTATCGGCATCACCGGAAAAGCGCACAAGGTGCAGGTTGCCTTTTATGTCTTTTTCGATATGATACACATCGTAGGTACCGGCAAGCGCCTCTACGAAAATCCTGAAATTATCTTTTGCAAGAAACTTCTGTTTCATTAAGGCTAATCTCCGTTCGACGACAGGAAAAATGAAAAACTCTCGAGTTCATTCGAGAGGTCTATGTTTTTTACCATAACTCCGCCGTTAGTCTTGAGCAATACCGGCGCGAAGTTCAATATGCATTTTATCCCGGCCTTTACGAGCATCTCGGCTACTATCTGCGCGCTGTCCGCCGGAACGGCTATAATGGCTATTTTTACATTCTTACTTGCCTTAACAGCTTCTTCAAGGCCTTTTACGTCCTTTACCGTAACATCTCCGTAGCGCTTGTCTATTTTTTTCGGGTCGGCGTCAAATACCTCTTTAATAATAAAACCCTGGTTTCTAAAACCAGGGTATCTTAATAACGCTGATCCTATATTGCCCGCGCCTACCAGTACTATTTCCCAGACCTTGTCTTTACCGAGCAATTTTTCTATTATCTTCTTGAGCTGCGGCACTTCATAACCTGCGCCCGACCTGCCGAACTGGCCGAAGTACGAAAAATCCTTACGCACCTGCGCATCGGTAAGGCCCGTCAGCTCGCCCAGCTCCGTCGACGAAACTTTGTCCTTGCCTTCTTTTTCGAGTCTGTTAACTTCTCTCAGATAAAGTGATATCCGGGATATAGCGCTCTTCGGGATTTTTTTGCTGTCCATTAATTTCTAGGCCTTCTATTTGTGATTTTTTTCACAAAGCAAATTAAAAAAAATGCAGCCCTTCCTTTTGCTGTATAAACGCAGTTTATTATAAAACGCGGATCTTGTCAAGCGGAAAATAAATTTTTATTGCAACTGTCTCTAAATGCTCCTGACCAGTTCATTTAAATACCCTTCAGTAAACTTTATTACACTATTCATCATGCGCACGGTTTCTACGGGGTATTTTCCAACGGCCGATTCGGCGGAAAGCATGACAAAATCGGTACCGTCTATTATCGCATTGGCAACGTCCGTCACTTCTGCACGCGTAGGTATGCGATTATCCGTCATACTTTCGAGCATCTGCGTGGCGGTTATTACAAATTTGCCTGCGCGATTGCACTTTCTGATTATCATCTTCTGTATTATGGGTACTTCATAAATAGGTAAAGATACTCCCATGTCCCCGCGCGCTATCATAATGCCGTCTGAAACTGCAATTATTTCATCTATGTTTTTTATGCCTTCTCTGTTTTCTATCTTGGCAATAATCCGGCATTTGGATTTTTTTCCGAGCACATCCTGCACTGCCAGCATGTCACTCCTGGTGCGCACAAATGACTGTGCTATATATTCGAGTCCGCGTTTTTCGCAAAAGAGTATGTCCTCAACGTCTTTACGGCTTATACTGCCGAAATTAAGTCTGGCTTCCGGAATATTTATGCCTTTATGCTCCTTAAGAGTTCCGCCGACTGCTACCTTTGTCTCCAGATCCCCGCCAGCGTGCCTTTTTACTTCAAGAGCAATATTCCCGTCGTCTATGAATATATACTGCCCGCCTTTTATATCACGAAGCGGCCCCCGATAGTCGAAAGGTATGCGCCTGTCTGCGCCTTTTATGTTCTTTTGGGTAAGCCACACCATCCAGCCTTTTTTGAGCTCCATGGTACCGCCCGCAAGATTTCCTACCCTTATGCGATGGCCCTGCAGGTCGCCTAAAAATTTTATGCGCCGGCGGTATTTTGTGTTTATTCGCCGAATAACATTTATTTTACGGGCCAGCTCCTTCGGTTCGCCGTGCGAGAAATTAAGCCGCGCCACATCCATGCCGGCAAGTATCATTTTTCTGAGCACAGTCTCGTCGGATGATGCCGGTCCGAGAGTGCATATTATTTTAGTCTTTGTCATTTTGAAATAATTATACCCTTTCTAGCCGGTTATTTTAACATCGACGAGAGGCGCTGATAATAAGGTGTTATTAATAGGACAGTTTTTGATAAATTCCAATAGCGACTTCTTCCTGCTTTCGTCCATTCCTGAATCTTTCAAATTTATGTTTATATTTATGTTTGTAAAGCGGACTGGCTTCTCCCTGCATAAATCTGCCTCTACCTTTATATTGAAATTCCCCAATTCGAGCCTGAGGTCTTCGGCATATTTCCGGATGTAAACTCCTACACAGCTGCCTAAGCTCGCCAATAATGTATCCGGCGGTGTAATGCCCTTGCCTTTTGTATCTATGACAAATTGATAATCCTTTGACTTTACGTTAAATACATACCCGCTTTCGTTTGTAATTTCTACCTGATACATCGCACGCCTCCGGATAAAAATTTCTTTTTTTAAAGTCCTTCATTACGCTCTTTTGAGGTTTTATTTATGTCCTGAATCTTCTCTTTTGTGCGCTGATAGGCGCTTATCTGCTCGCGGCCAGTCAGTACATCCACGATTCCCGGCTCAGGAGGCTTCGATACCTTCTCCCCGTCTCCGCAGCCGTATAGGAAAGTGCTCAAGATTATTATAATAGGAAGAAGTTTTTTCACCGAACCGCTCCTTATTTTAACATCGTAAACATTGCACCCAACAGCGCGCCTATTACGGTACTGATAACCGGGTTGCTCGTCAGCGGGCATACCCCCGATGTGCATTTACCGAAATACCCGACCGTAAACCCTATTATCCCGCCAATTACTATGCCCAGTATGATTTTCATTTTAACTGCCTCCGCTTACAAAACAGCGTTAAAAATTTTGCAGGAGCGAGGAGAGTATCAATATGCACTAAAACTTGACGACCATCGCCCTCGGCGGGCAGGGTTTCACGCAGAGCTCGCAGGCGATGCATTTCTCGGAGTCAAAATTTACCTTGCGCGTTTTCTTGTCAACGGTAAGCGCGCCGGTAGGGCAGATCACGACGCAGGCGCCGCAGTGAGTGCACTTTTCCTCGATCCTTGTCACATCCTTGCTGAGCGGCTGGATCTTTACTCCGAGATCCTTGAGGTATTTTACCCCTTTTTCGTAATCACTTTCCTTGCCTGTCAGTTCCAGGACAAGGAGCCCCTCTTCTTTCGGCGTAACGTGCGCCTGAAGAATGTTGAAACTGAGGTCATATTCCTTCACCAGCTTATAGACTATGGGCTGGTCAAGCAGTTTGTGCGGAAATATAAGTACTATGCGCTTGGATATCATTTTGGCCTCCAAATTTTACGAATATTAAACTAGTTCAATATCGCCCCATGTTGCCATCTTATCGCCCAATATTATCAATACGCCGAGTATGCCTTTTATAGCCCTGGCGTAATCTATCGCTTTATTGAAATCTTCCGGAGTGTTAACGCGGTTGCCTGTTCCCGTAGCCACGCAATCGGAAAGTATCGCGTCATGCGAAATTATAAGCGTAGCGTCTGTATTCCCGAAACTTATCGACGGGCCGACTGTGCCGCTTGATGTCGCTATACCAAGCGGCATTTTTTTCGCGGCAAGCCTTATCTTTACTTTGCCCGAAAGCCTGGATTTCCCGGCGTAGACAGCCATTATCCTGTCCTTTAATGAACTCATGAATATATCGCCGCCGTTTTCGACTATTGCCTCGGGCGAGTAGTTTAAAATTTCCCTTCCGACATATTCGGCTACGGCCCCCGCAACGCCGGCCATGGGCCCGACTCCGGCGATAGCGGACTTTTTTATCATTTCTTTCGCTATATCAGGAGCGCTGTCATCCATTTTTATGGGCTCGAAAGAATCCCTGAAAGCTCTGTTTTTATCTATATAATCCAGAATATCTCTGCGGCATATATAAGCTATTTTCTCGGCTTCCTCTTTCAGTATCTGCTCCGCTGATATGAGGAGGTCCGTCTCGAATATCCTGACTTCGAACGTCTTTAAACCGCTTCCCTTAATCCAATCCCTGTAAAATCGCTTTTCGTACATACAGTCACAGTATTTAGCAAATTCGCGGCAGCGACTCAAGCAGCGGCATGTCAACGATTCGCTCCCCGCCGACTTTAGTCTTTACGACGACCTTGCCTTTGAAATCTTTCGTAACTTCGCCGATGACCGCCGCTTTCCTGCCGAATTTATTCCTCTTCATTACGTCTACCGCTTTGCGCGCTTCTTTCTCCGGCATTATCATTATCACCTTGCCCTCATTACCTATGCTAAGCGGGTCAAGGCCCAATATTTCGCATGCAGATTCTGTCGCCTTATTAAGAGGTATATTCTGTTCAAAGAGCCTTATGCCGAAAGGCATATTCTCGGCAATCTCATTCATCGTCGCTGCGAGGCCGCCGCGCGTCGGATCGCGCATGAATTTTACATTACTACATTTATCCAGCACCGTCAAGATTAATCGATTAAGCGAGGCGCAGTCGCTTCTGACTTCGCTTTTAAAACCGAGGCTTTCGCGGGCAAGAAGGACCGCTACGCCATGATCGGCTATCGGGCCGTTTATCACTATCTTATCGCCTGTTTTTATCTTTCGGGGCGATAATTCATTCCTATATCTGACAACTCCGACGCCGCTCGTATTTATAAACAGTTTATCGCAGCTTCCCTTCTCCACCACTTTGGTGTCGCCGGTGACGATTTCCACTCCGGCTGAGCGGGCCTCCTCTTTCATGGAATTTATAATTTTCTTTATAAGTATATAGGGTAAACCCTCTTCCATGATAAGCGCGCATGATATATATAAGGGAACGGCTCCGCACACTGCCAGGTCATTTACGGTACCGCAGACAGCCAGCTTCCCTATATCGCCCCCTTTAAAAATAACCGGCTTTACCACAAACGAATCCGTGGTAAAAGCCAGCCTCTCGCCGGAAGCTAACTTTATAACTGCGGCATCGGTAAGCCGGTTTAAAACCGGATTGCCGTAACTTTTCAGGATATTCTTCCTGATAAACTCGTGCGTGAGTTTACCGCCGCTGCCATGTGCCAGTGATATTTCTGCCATTTTTCCTCGTCATTTATACTTGTAATGAATGCTGCACGTGCCTTCACTCGATACCATGCACGGCCCTTTGGGGCTATCCGGTGTGCATGCCCTGCAGAATAATTTGCAATCTTCAGGCATTTTAATCCCTTTAATCACTTCGCCGCAAAGGCAATATTTCGGGACAATCGTTCTGGTTTTTTTAAGTTTGAACCTTTTCCCGGCGTCAAAGTCTTTAAACTCATTCCTTATGGCAAGACCGCTTCCCGGAATATCGCCCAATCCCCGCCACGCAGCGTCACACGGTTTGAAAACTTTCTCCAGTATATGCTGCGCCTTTTTATTTCCGGCGTTTGTTACCACCCTGTTATATTGGTTTTCTATCTCCGCTCTTCCGGATTTTGACTGACGGACCAGCATAAGTATACCCTGCAGCATATCGAGCGGTTCAAAGCCCGCCACTACGCCCGGCAGGCCGAACTTTTTTAAAAATCTGTACGCATTCGCGCCTATTACGGAACTCACATGAGCGGGAAGAACAAACCCGTCAAGGGCCATGTCTTTGCTTTCCAGTATGCTTTTCATGGCGGGCGGTATAAGTTTGTGCGCCGAATAAACGGAAAAATTTTTTATCTTTCTTTTCGACGCCTCCAGAATCGCCATTGCTATTGTAGGCGCCGTAGTTTCGAACCCCACACCTAAAAATATGACATTCTTCGACGGATTTTTCACGGCAATCTCAAGCGAGTCCAGTGAAGAATAAACGACTCTTATGTCCCCGCCCTTTGTCCTCTCCTGATACAATGAAGAATGCGAGCCGGGAACTTTCACCATATCGCCGAATGTCGTCACAATGACATCGCGCAATCCCGCCAAAGCCGCGGCATTATCGATATAAGGTGCATCCGTAACGCAGACCGGACACCCGGGCCCGGATATAAGACGCAGATTTTCCGGCAAAAGGCTTTTTAACTCGAATCTGTAAAAAGTATTGGTGTGCGTTCCGCAGACTTCCATGAAATTATAGCGTCTGTCTCCGGCGGCAATCTCATTTATTTCCTGCGAGAGTTTTTTTGCCAGTTTCAGATTTCTGAATTCATCGACGTATTTCATATTTGTCAACTTGGCGCGGGACACTTTCCTGCGGAAAATGTCCCGCCGAGTGGTTGTTAATGTAACTTATCGCTGTTGGTTACGGCTTCTATGGCCCTATTTGCCTCAATATGTCAAGTGTTTCTTCGGCCCGTTTCTGATTAAGTCTTTCGATGGCAAAGCCGGCGTGCACTATTACATAGTCTCCCGTTTCGACTTCCTTAAGCAGGCCTATGTTGATTTCCCGCCTGGTCCCGCCGGAACTCACTACGGCCGTCTCGCCCTTCTTGCTCACTATTTTCATAGGTATGCCTAAGCACATTTTATCTTCTCCGCCCGTGATGCGGCTATGACCGCCTGCCCCAAAGAGATACCGCTATCGCCCGCCGATACTTTTGAGTGCAAATATACTTTAAATCCGGCGCTTAAAAGTCTCGCCTTTGCCTCTTCCGACAATATCTTATTCTGAAATACGCCGCCGCTTAAAATAACGGTACGTAAACGGCTTTTTTGTTTCAATAGTATACAAACTTCCGTTATTACCGCGGCAAGCGTGTTATGAAACT
>JAQUMG010000055.1 GCA_028718265.1 Candidatus Omnitrophota bacterium | reverse complement strand
ATTGACAATAAAATTCGCTTAAAGTATACTTGGAATGTTCTGCGGAAGTGGCGGAACTGGCATACGCGTACGGCTCAGGACCGTATGGGGCAACCCTTGGGGGTTCAACTCCCCCCTTCCGCACCATAATTTTAATTCCTTAATGGGTTTTTTCCAAAATATATGAAAAAAACAGCGTTAATTTCAGCACTCATATTTATAGCAGCCGCTTTTTTAATGCCGGTATCTTTTGCCTCGCTGATAAAGGGACTTGATAAAAATATCGAAGCAAGGGACATTGAAATCGGCGGAAGAGATTATGTTCTGCTGGTAGATGTCTGCGACGCAAACGGTATCTCGTGGGAATGGGACAGCATTTCCGGCCGGATTATTTTGCGGAAAAACGGCCGCGAAGCAGTCCTTTTAGTCGGGAGCGAATATTACACCTTGGACGCAGACATTAAAAAGGCAAACGATGCCGTAGAAATCAAGAACGGCTCTATTTGCATACCTTTGAAATTTGCGAAATATACCATATTGCACCTGTTTAAGATGGAGAAGGAAAAGGAAGCCGTAATCGAAAAAGCCGTGCCCCAGCCTAAGGTTGAAAAGATCCGGAAGCCCTCGGAAAAGAGATTCAGAGTCAGCAAAATTGTTTTAGATCCGGGCCACGGAGGCAGAGATCCCGGTGCCATATCGAGGAGCGGGGTAAAAGAGAAAAATATAGTATTGGACGAGGCAAGGAGAATAAAGACCGCACTGGAGCGAGAAGGCGTTGACGTCATAATGACGCGGAATTCGGATATATTCGTGCCGCTTGAGATGAGGGCTCGTATCGCCAACAGAAGTAACGCCGATTTTTTCATAAGCGTTCACGCAAACGCCTCCAAGACAAGATGGGCGAGGGGTTTTGAGGTTTATTGCCTTTCCGAAGCGACCGACGATAATGCACGGGCACTCGCGGCTTCGGAAAACTCGGCCTTGGATTATGAGGAAGATACCGTCGACAAGCATTCAAAGGATATCGACGCTATAATCTGGGATCTCCAGTTCACCGAAAACAGGGAAGTATCTATCGAACTTGCGGGTTTTATATGCCAGGAAGTGAGTAAAACACTGGGAATAAATGAGTGCAGCATAAAAAGCGCAAGGTTTTATGTCCTTAAGGGTGCCGAAATGCCCTCTGTGCTGGTAGAGCTGAGTTATCTGTCGAACAGATATGATGAAAGACATTTAAACGACAGCGGTTACAGGCAAAAATTAGCCGATGGCATTGCCTCCGGTGTACTCGGTTACAGTAATGAATATGAAAGGACGAATGGGTTCTCGGAATAATCCTGATACAAGAAATAAACCCATAGGAATATTCGATTCCGGCATAGGCGGACTGACGGTTTTAAAAGAAATAAACAAAATCCTGCCGAATGAGAGTATCGCCTATTTCGGCGATACCGCGCGGGTGCCTTACGGGACGAAATCGAAAGAAACAGTTATAAAATTTTCTGTGCAGGACGCTGATTTTCTGATGGATCTGGACGTGAAGATGATAGTAGTTGCCTGCAATACCGCTTCCAGCGTGAGTCTTGATATTCTGAAGAGGCGTTATGATATTCCGCTGGTAGGAGTCATAGAGCCGGGCGCCCGCAAGGCCGCCTCCGCCACCAATAAAATGAAAGTAGGCGTAATAGGTACCAAGGCAACCGTATCAAGCGGCGTTTATGAAAAAGAGGTAAAAAGTTTTAATCCGGGCATAAGAGTAGTTTCCGTGAGCTGCCCGCTTTTTGTGCCGTTAGTCGAAGAAGGCTGGCTCGCCGGCGCCGTAACAAAAGAGATAGCGAAAACATATTTAGCGCCTCTTAAAAAAAGTAATATGGACGTCCTTATTCTCGGATGTACGCATTATCCGCTCCTGAAGCCGGTAATACAGGATATTATCGGCCGCAAGGTATTGCTCGTTGATTCGGCGAAAGAGACAGCGAAAGATGTAAAAAGAATCATAGAAGAGAACGGCATATATAAAAATATAAAAGAAAAACCGGTACACAAATTTTATGTCTCGGACGAGCCGTTACTTTTCAAAAAGATCGGCGAAAGATTTCTGGGCAGAAACATCGAATGCATAGAGAAAATAGAGATAGAATTAAGGGAGAGATATGTACGAAATAGAAGTTTTTCTTAATTTCAGCGCTGCGCACAGATTGCGTGGGTATAAAGGGAAATGCGAAAATGTCCACGGCCATAACTGGAGAGTCGGCGTTGCCGTATCTTCCGAGAATCTGAATGCGATAGGCATTGTAGCGGATTTCAGAAAAGTCAAAAAGATCGTACGGGATGTCCTGCTGGAACTTGACCATACAGATTTAAACACTCTCGAATATTTTAAGAAAGCCAATCCGACGTCCGAGAATCTGGCGAAGCATATATATGGGCAATTGAAGAAGAGGAAATTGAAGCCGTCGTTCGTGTCCGTTTGGGAAGCGGACGATTCCAAGGCGACATATCGGGAGTAGGCCATTGAAAAAGGCGATTGTTTTGCTATCCGGCGGATTGGATTCTGCGACGACTCTCTATGCAGCGCTTGATATGGGCTACAATTGCCGCTGTCTGATATTCGATTACGGCCAGCGCCACAAAAAAGAAATAAAACATGCCGCAAAGATAGCGAAGTCGGCAGGATGCGATTATAAAATTATAAAGTTGCCTTTTTCGTGGCACGGCAGCCGTCTGCTTGATAAGAAAGGGCGGCTTCCTAAAAGAAGCATCGAAAATATAGGCAAAGGGATCCCGCCCACATACGTTCCTTCGAGGAATACGGTATTTTTGAGTGTGGCGGCATCAATGGCAGAGGCAACGGGAGCCGACGCAATATTTATAGGCGCGAATGCCGTAGATTATTCCGGCTACCCTGATTGCAGGCCGGAATACTTTAAGATATTTGAGACACTCCTCAAAAAAGGGACCAAAAGAGGCGTAGACGGCAGGTACATAAAGATAATGACGCCTCTTATCAGCAAGACAAAAGCAGAAATAATAAAAATCGGCAATCGCCTTAAGGTGCCGTACCATCTTACGTGGTCATGTTACGCCGGCGGAAAAATTGCGTGCATGGAATGCGATTCGTGCCTGCTCAGAAAAAAAGGGTTTGATGAAGCCGGTATTAAAGATCCGCTCGAATCATAAATTACTTATGATAAAAAAACGCAAAATTAAACGTACAGCTGAAAAACACGCCGACCTCGTAGAGATATTCTCATCAATACAGGGGGAAGGCCTTCTTGTTGGCGCGAAACAAATATTTATAAGATTCGCCGGCTGTAATCTCGGCTGCATTTTCTGCGATACGCCGAAAGATGCCCGGATAACAGGCATAAGCGTAGATGAGATTCTGAAAAAAGTGAAATATGTGGACAGGATTTATGGCGAACATCATTCGGTTTCGCTGACAGGAGGGGAACCGCTGCTTCACGTTTCGTTTCTTAAAAAGTTGCTTCCGGTATTAAAGGATGAAGGTTTTAAAATATATCTCGAAACCAACGGTACGTTATACAGGGAATTAAAACAGGTCATAAAACATATCGACATCATTGCCATGGATTTTAAACTGCCGTCATCCGCCGCTATGGCGCCGTTATGGCGGTCCCATAGAGAGTTTCTCAAGATAGCGCTGAAGAGAAATGTCTTTATAAAAGCGGTGGTGACCGATAAGACGCAGCTTGCCGATATCATTGAAGCGAGAAATCTAATAGCTAAATTCAATAAGGATATGATCCTGATTTTACAGCCGGCAACCCCGATCGGTAACAGAGACAAAGTTGTATCAGCGAACAGGCTGAATAATTACCGCAATATTTCCGCAGAGCGGTTGGTAAATGTGAGAGTAATACCGCAGATGCATAAAATGATGGGGATTAAGTAGGAGCAGAAATGGTAAAGAAATCATCATATGAAGGTTTGCAGGAAAATGTACGAAAATTCACGACACCTGAAATAGAAGTATGGCGTAATCAATACAGCGACAAGGATTACTTGGTAAGGATAGAGACTGACGAATTTACCTGTATATGTCCGAAGACAGGGCTGCCGGATTTTGCGACGATAAAGGTAGAGTATATTCCGGATAAAGTGTGCATAGAGCTCAAGTCTTTAAAACTTTATTTTATTTCATATAGAAACATCGGCATATTTCACGAGCATGCGACCAACAGAATCCTTGACGATCTCGTGAAAGCGGCAAGGCCGCGTTTTATGCGCCTTGAAATGGAGTATAAGTCGCGAGGCGGCGTAAAAACGTCGACAAAAGCAGAATACATCCGGAAAGGGTACCGTCTAAAATGAGAAACATTAAGGCAGGCGCAATATCGGAGCTAATCGCAAGGTTGTGCGTAGAAGCTAATACAAATCTGCGAAGCGATATCCATCGTGCCATCCGCGCCGCGCTGAAAAAGGAAACAAGCGGCCGCGCGAAAAGACACCTTAAGATGCTCATTGACAACGCCGCTATTGCATCAAAAGAGAAAGTTGCGATATGCCAGGATACGGGTATGGCAGCGGTTTTTATAGAGATAGGGCAGGACGTTCATATTATAGGAGGCTCGCTGAAAGACGCGGTGGATAAGGGCGTAGAGCGCGGATATAAAGAAGGATATTTCCGCAAGTCGGTAGTTCATTCGCCGCTTAAAAGGAAAAATACGGGGACAAATACGCCGGCAGTACTGCACACCACGATAGTACCCGGTAATTCCTTTAAGGTGTGGGTTATGGTTAAAGGGTTCGGCGCCGAAAATAAATCCGCAATAAAAATGCTGCACCCGACCGCAACCGAAGAAGAGATAATAGATTTTATACTTGATACGGTTAAAAATGCCGGAGCGGAAGCGTGTCCGCCGCTGGCGATAGGAATAGGCATGGGGGGTACGTTTGACCATGCCGCGCATCTTGCGAAGAAGTCACTTCTACGCGATATAGGCAAAAAGAACCGCGATTCGAAACTTGCTGTACTCGAAACAAAGATCATGGATAAAGTAAACAAACTCAACATCGGTCCCATGGGCTTGGGCGGTAAAACTACGGCTTTGGGCGTTACCATTTTATCGTCAGCCACTCATATAGCGGGTCTCCCCGTAGCCATAAATATCAGCTGCCATGCAACTCGCAGCGCATACGGAACACTATAGTATGAAAAAGATATTTCTACCGATAAAAAATGAAGACATAGAAAACCTTAAATCAGGTGACGAAGTCCTTTTGACGGGCCGGATATACACTGCGCGCGATATGGCCCATAAAATGTTCGTAGAGGGCATGAAAGATAAACAGGTGCCGCCGATAGTGCTTTATGGCGCAACACTTTATTACGCAGGCCCGACGCCCGGACGGCCGCCGAGAATAGTCGGCTCATGTGGCCCGACGACCAGCGCCCGGATGGACAAATTTACGCCGGCGATACTTGGTGAGGGAGTAAAGGCAATGATAGGAAAAGGCAGGCGCAGCGAAGAAGTGAGAAAGGCCATAAAGAAGCATAAAGCGGTATATTTCCTTGCGCCCGCCGGCTGCGGCGCACTTCTTGGAAGCAAAATAAAAAAAGCAAAAGTCGTGGGTTATATAGATTTGGGCCCTGAGGCGATTTACGAACTTCACGTGGAGGATTTTCCGGTTATAGTGGGGATCGATTCAAAAGGAAATGATGTATTTGACATGAAAGGAAATTAAATGCGTTCAGACGGAAGAGCAAATGACGAATTACGGAAGATAAAGATAACGCGGAATTATCTTAAATTTGCGGAAGGCTCATGCCTTATTGAAATGGGCAGCACGAAGGTTATCTGCTCCGCAAGCGTGGAAGACGGCGTGCCGCCGTTTCTCAGGAATAAAGGCTCCGGCTGGATTACCGCCGAATACGGCATGCTTCCGCGCTCGTGCAAATCACGTGTTCCCCGCGAATCTTCAAAAGGCAAACCGGGAGGCAGAACTCATGAAATACAACGCCTTATCGGGCGCTCATTCAGAAGCGTTGTGGATTTAAAGCGTATCGGAGAAAGGACCATATGGCTTGACACCGATGTGATTCAGGGCGACGGCGGTACGAGATGCGCGTCGATTACCGGCAGCTTCATAGCGCTTTGCGATGCGCTGGCGAAGCTAAAGAAAGACAAGGCAATAGATGAGGTGCCCATAAACGATTTTGTGGCGGCAGTGAGCGTCGGTTGCGTAAAAGGAGAAGTGCTTCTCGATCTCAATTACGAAGAGGATTCCGGCGCCGACGTGGACATGAATATAATAATGACCGGCCGGGGCAGATTTGTGGAGATACAGGGAACGGCAGAGAAAGAACCTTTTGATGATAAGACTATGCACAAGATGATAAGTATCGCAAAAAATGGCATAAAAGAATTAATATCGCATCAGAAGAAAGCGTTGGGAAAGGTTATCAGCGCGTGAAGGAATTAGTAGCAGCGACTACAAATAAAGATAAAATAAGAGAAATAAAAAAGATTCTTAAGGACTTACGCGTAAAAGTGCTGACGCCGGATTATTTCGGTACGCTACCCGAGGTTGCGGAAAACGGGAATACCTTTGAAGCGAATGCGTCGAAAAAAGCGAGGATAATATCGCGCTTTACGAAGACGCTTAGCATAGCGGATGATTCCGGGCTTGAGGTTGAGGCTTTAGGCGGAAGGCCGGGCGTAAGGTCTTCGCGTTTCGCCGGAATTCATGCTACCTATCCGCAAAATAACGCGAAGCTCCTCAGGCTCTTAAAAGGAGTGCCGGCAGCTAAAAGGAAAGCAAGATTTGTCTGTGTTATTGCGATAGCGCGAAACGGCAAGGTGTTGAAGACGGTAAAGGGCACATGCAGCGGCAAAATAGGGTTTGAGCCAAAAGGCAAGTCAGGCTTCGGCTACGACCCTGTATTCATAGATCCGAAATACGGAAAGACTTTTGCGGAGATCGGGCCGCGCATAAAAAACACGATAAGTCATCGATATCGCGCACTCGAAAAGGCTAAGAAAGCGCTGCGTAAGTTGTTGTGATTAGACCCGGTATACATTATAATTGATGTTTGTAATTTGAAATTTGTAATTTGGAATTTTTTACATGGTGGGTGTAGCTCAGTTGGTTTAGAGCGCTAGACTGTGGCTCTAGAGGTCGCGGGTTCAAATCCCGTCACCCACCCCAATTTTTACGAAGCAAAATTTGACACTTTCGAAAATATGTGATAAGCTTATAGTATCATGATAAATAGAAGGGGGATGTTAATTAAAATCTTACTCTCTTTTTGAAAAACGTCTTGCCGTATACAGGCAGGACGGTTTACATTTTATAATCTCAAAAAGGAGGGTAATTTTATCATGGTATTCAAAAATAAAATCCTGATCATCGGCTATGGTTCCGTAGCAAGATGCGCATTTCCTATTCTTCTCAAGCATATCTCTATCCCATACAAGAATCTCACAATAATAGATTTTGTCGACAAGAGAAAAGAACTTTTACCCTGGATTAAACGCGGCGTAAAGTATATCCAGGAACGAATCACTCCTATCAATATTACACAAATTCTTTCGCAGCACGTTTCTCCCGGCGGCATCGTAATCGATCTCTCATGGAATATAGATTGTATTGAAATGCTTAACTGGTGCCATGAAAATAGAGTATTGTATGTCAATACATCGGTCGAAGAATGGGATCCGTATGCTGATATCCATAGGAAAACGCCGTTTCAAAAGTCTCTTTATTACAGGCAAATAGAGATACGAAAGATAACATCCCGCTGGAAAGGCCCCATGACATCGGCTGTCATAGATCACGGAGCTAATCCGGGGCTCATATCTCATTTTACAAAAAAAGGGCTTGTTGACATTGCTCATAAATTGTTGTGCGATGATAATCTTTCAAAAAATTCGAAACGTAGGATTAAACAATGCCTTAAGGCAAAATCATTCGCGCGGTTGGCAAGAGAGTTAAACGTTAAGACCATTCACATAAGCGAGCACGACACTCAGATTACAAATAAGCCAAAAAAATATAATGAATTTGTCGGCACCTGGAGCATCGAGGGCCTGCGGGAAGAAGGGATGGCCCCGGCAGAAATGGGATGGGGGACGCATGAAACCGATATACCCTTATTTTCGACTTTCCCGCCCTCGAATAGCAAGAACCAGATATTTTTGTCTCAGATGGGTATGAATACATGGGTGCGGTCATGGGTGCCCCATGAAGAAATAATCGGCATGGTAATACGTCATGCCGAAGCAATAAGCATTTCCGATCATCTGACTATTAGAGAAAAAGGTAAAACGGCGTATTGCCCGACAGTGCATTATGCATATATGCCGTGCAATGAGACGATAGGGTCGCTTCATGAATTAAGATGCCGGAATTATGATCTTCAAAAAAAATTAAGGATAATGAATGATGAGATTATAGAAGGCGATGATGTGCTAGGAGCCCTTATTATGGGTCATCGCTATAACTCCTGGTGGACTGGAAGCATACTTAGTATTAAAGAGTCGCGCAAACTTGTTCCTCATCAGAACGCGACAACAATACAGGTGGGCATCGGAGCGGTCTCGGCAGTTATGTGGATGCTTGAGAATCCGCAAAAAGGATTGTGTATGCCGGATGATGTTCCCTACGAGTATATCCTTAATATAGCGCGCCCATATCTAGGGAAATTTGTTTCCATTCCTTCTGACTGGACTCCGCTTAAAAATTACCAGATATTTTTTAAGGAAAACCCTAATCTGTGCCTGGATAGAAAGAATGTCTGGTCCTTTAAGAATTTCCTATTTTGCGATTAACAAGTCGAGGGAGTATAATTTTGTATGTCGATTGAAAAATAGAAATGTCCACCTCATATAAGTGGACATTTTTGTGAGGAAATGTCCACTCTGAATAGCAAAATTCGCTTGTTTCCCGCCGCAATTGGGCTATAATAGATACCTATATAAA
Organism: Candidatus Omnitrophota bacterium; assembly: GCA_028718265.1. Next base: position 866 of record JAQUMG010000055.1, on the reverse strand, counting down.
CCGAGAGGTTCCCTTAGGTGACACTCCACTGGGACCCCAATTTTAATATTAATATTAGGAACAATTATGAAAATTATTGCGTTAGAAGAAGGATTTTTTACTCAAAGTTTAATAGATCTTGGTACCAGTGTTCCCTCTTGGTGCAAGTACAGTATGCAGACTTCAGCCGAGCTTATAGGTGGAGATGTTGATAAGGCATATCTGGATCTAGGAGAAGGCCGTATTGTCGCTATGGATGAAGCAGGTATAGACATGCAGGTGCTTTCGTTTTCGAGCGGTCAGATTCCGGATGTTAAAAAATCTATTCAAATAATGAGCGAAGCTAATGATGAAGCCGCAAAAGCTATCAGAAAATATCCTTCGCGATTCACTGCTTTTGCTGCCCTGCCCCTTACTGACCCCAAGGCGGGCCTTAAGGAATTCGAAAGAGCGCTGGATAAGCTCGGTTTTGTCGGTGGATTTATATGCGGGTCAATTAACGGTGAATTTCTTGACGATAAGAAGTATTGGCCTATTCTTGAGTGTGCCGAATCACACAACGTGCCAATTTATCTACATCCTCTTTTTCCTCTTCCCTCAATGCTGCAGACATATTTTAAAGGAAGGGAGGAGCTTGCCGGTCCGGAATGGGGTTTTATGGTGGATGCCAGCTGCCATTTTTTACGCCTGCTTACAGCAGGAGTATTTGATAAATTCCCGAAACTTACCATAATCCTGGGGCATTTGGGCGAGTCTATTCCCTATAACCTTGATAGGATGAATAACCGCCTATCTGCTTTTGTAAAAGCAAAGAAATTAAAGAAAAGTCCGGCGGATTATGTAAGAGAAAATATGGTTGTAACGACCAGTGGAGATTTTTCGATCCC
>JAQUMG010000054.1 GCA_028718265.1 Candidatus Omnitrophota bacterium | reverse complement strand
AACTCGGCAAAGACATTTCGATGATTGATGATATCGTGACGGTAAGGGGCGGCGATAAGACTAAGTGCAGGGCACCTTACGATCTGGTCAGCACGATGCGCGGCTCGATATGTGTTTTAGGGCCGCTATTAAGCCGGCGCAAGAAAGCCAATGTTTCCTTTCCCGGCGGATGTATTATCGGGCCGCGCCCCATAGATCTGCATCTCAAAGGGCTGAAGGAGCTGGGCGCAGATTTAAAGATTAAGGGCGGTTACATAATCGCTGACGGCAAAAATATGAAAGGTAACCGCGTGTATCTTGGCGGCCATTTCGGCTCAAGCGTTTTAGCGACCGCCAATGTGTTGATGGCAGCGGTACTTACAAAAGGCACGACTGTTATTGAGAACGTTGCCTGCGAACCCGAGGTAGCAGATCTGATAAATTTTCTTAAAAGCATGGGCGCCGATATCGAGGGAGTCGGCTCGCCGAGATTACTGGTTAATGGCGTTACCAAATTGTACGGTTGCACGTATACCCTCATTCCCGACAGAATAGAAACAGGGACGTACATGATGGCTGCCGCAATTACCAAGGGAGAAATATTTTTAAAAGACGCCGTTTACGACCATCTTCTGGCGCCCATTGACAAGTTGACCGAAAGCGGCGTGAGCATAACCAGGCAAAAAGGCGGGATTCTTGCAAAATACGTAAAGCGGCTGAAACCGGTATACGTAACAACGCTTCCGTATCCTGCGTTTCCTACGGACTTACAGGCACAGATGATGGCATTGATGAGTGTTACCGACGGTATCAGCGTCATCACGGAAAAGATTTATCCCGAAAGGTTTATACATATCAGCGAACTGAACAGGATGGGCGCCCAGATAATGCTTGAAGGCCCGAGCGCGATAGTAAGGGGCGTAAAGCATCTGAGCGGCGCACCGGTTATGGCATCGGATCTGCGGGCTAGTGCGGCATTGATCCTCGCCGCGCTGGTGGCAGACGGCGTTACCGAAGTATCCAGAATTTATCACCTGGACAGGGGATACGAGAGAATAGAAGAAAAGCTGCAGGCACTCGGCGCAAGTGTTAAACGGGTGAAAGAATAAAATCGGAGGAACAATGGCAGTAGTAATAAGATTAAAACGGATGGGGGCAAATAAAAAGATGTGCCACAGGATCGTGGTCACAGACGCGAGAAACCCCAGAGACGGCAGATTCATTGAAGAGATCGGCAGTTATGACGCCAGAAAAAATCCGCCGCTTATTTCTATAAAGAAAGACAGGGCGGAATACTGGATGAAGGTCGGCGCGAAGCCGTCGGATACGGTAAAGAGCCTGCTGAAGAGAAGCAGCGCGAAGTAACTAAGCGGGAAGGCCTGTCTCTATCATGAGAATAGATGTTCTTACACTTTTTCCGGGAATGTTCCGCGATTTTCTGGGCGAGTCGATAATTAAACGCGCCCAGGAAAAAAAGAAAGTCAATATCCACATCCATAACATCAGGGATTACAGTACCGATAAGCATAATAAGGCGGATGATAAGCCATTCGGCGGCGGTCCCGGCATGGTGATGAATATAGAGCCGATATATAATGCTCTGAAACATATTACGGGACGAAGGACGAAACACGACAGGCGGAAGACGAAAGTTATCTTATTATCCCCGCAGGGTAAAAAGTTCGAACAGAAAACAGCCAGGCGTCTCGCGAAGACAGATAGATTAGTACTGATATGCGGTCATTACGAAGGTGTAGATGAAAGAGTAAGGAAACATCTTGCCGATGGCGAGATATCGATAGGGGATTATGTCCTTACTTGCGGCGAGCTTCCGGCGATGGTTGTGATAGATGCCGTGACCCGGCTTGTACCCGGTGTTCTGGGTGATGAAAGTTCGGCGGTAAAGGAATCATTCGAGGATAATCTGCTCGAATACCCGCAGTATACAAGACCGGCAGTTTTTCGCGGGTGGGACGTACCTGAGATATTGCTGTCGGGGGATCATAAGAAAATAGAGGAATGGCGGACGCAGGAAGCAGTAAAGCGGACAATAAAGAGACGTCCGGATTTAATTAGTCGCGGTTAAAAAGAGGAGTAACAATGGATAAGATAAGTTACGTAGAATCTAAACAGATAAAGAAGGATATTGCTGAGTTCCGGCCCGGTGACACGGTAAGAATCTATTCAAGAATTCAGGAAGAGGGAAAAACCAGGCTTCAGGCATTCGAAGGCACCGTCATCAGTCTGAAGGGAAATGGTACCCGACGGGTTTTTACCGTCAGAAGAATATCGTATGGCGAGGGCGTCGAAAAGACATTTCCTGTAAATTCGCCGGCACTCGACCATATCGATGTAGTGAAAAAGGGCAAAGTAAGGCGCGCCAAACTTTACTATCTGAGGAAGAAAATTGGCAAAAAAAGCAAAGTCGAGGGTGAGGACATATTCCAGACAGCGCCCGACGCTTCTTCACGAGACGAAAGCAAAGTCCAGGGGTCATAAGACTATAGCGGGTATAGACGAGGCGGGCGTAGGGCCTCTGGCCGGACCCGTAGTCGCTGCTGCCGTGATCCTGAAGAGGTATGATTTTCGGAGCAGGATAGATGACTCCAAAAGGCTTACACCAAAGAACCGCCTATGCGCGTATAGCGAGATCATAAAAAAATCCGTATACGGTATTTCTGTTATTGAAAAAGACGTTATTGACCGCGTCAATATTCGTAATGCAACGAGGTTGGCCATGGAAGAAGCGGTTGCCAATCTGGACGTAAAGCCGGATTACATACTTATAGACGGCACGATAAAATTATCCATTCCATATAAAGGACACAGCATAAAAGGCGGGGATAGATGCTCGCTATCGATTGCATGTGCTTCTATCCTGGCAAAAGTTACTCGAGACAGAATAATGCAAAAACTTCACAATGTTTATCCTCAGTACGGATTTGCCCGTAACAAGGGTTATGGTACGGCCGCGCACTTTAGCGCAATAAAAAAGCACGGCCCGTCACCTTTGCATCGGGTGAGTTTTGAACCGGTAAAAAGTTTTGTCGCTAACGTGCCTGAGGCAGAGCTGACTAAATAAGGACGCGCACACTATGCTTTCAAGTTCAGGAAGATCAAAAAAAGGAAAACTGGCCGAAATTAAAGACGTTGCAAGGCGCGCCGGCATACCGGCGAAGTATGTAGAAATACAAGGCCGGTATAAAGCCAAGATAAATTTGGACTTTTTGAAAGGAAAATCTACCCGCCACAAAGGAAAATACATATTAGTTTCGGCTATCACGCCGAGTCCTTTTGGAGAAGGGAAGACTGTTACGACCATAGGCCTGTCCATGGCGCTGAATAGAATGGGTAAGAAGTCGATAGTATGTCTCCGGCAGCCTTCAATGGGACCGATCTTCGGCGCAAAAGGCGTTGGGACAGGAGGCGGCCGTTCACAAGTACTTCCTAACGGAGATATAAACCTGCATTTTACCGGCGATATACACGCCGTCGGTGTCGCGCATAACATTCTGGCGGCGTTTTTGGATAATTCGATATTCAGAGGAAATAAGCTGGATATCAACCCTAAGGCAGTTATGTGGCGCAGAGTTCTGGATATTAATGACAGATCGCTCAGAAACGTAAAGATTGGTTTGGGGGAAAGCGGCTCTTCAAGAGATAGCGGCTTTGACATAACTGTGGCGAGCGAATTGATGGCTATTCTCGCTCTTTCGCGCGATATTGAGGATATGAGGCGCAGACTTGACCGTGTTGTGGTGGCTTTGACGACCGCCGGCAAACCGGTTACCGCGAAGGATCTGAATGTGGCAGGTGCGATGGCAGCACTTCTAAAAGAAGCCATTAAGCCGAATCTCGTCCAGACTACAGAACAAACACCGTGCCTCATCCATACCGGACCATTTGCGAATATAGCGCATGGAAACAGTTCGATAATAGCGGACAAGATGGCTCTGGCGGTTTCAGACTATGTCGTTACCGAAAGCGGTTTTGGTGCCGACTTAGGCGGCGAGAAGTTTTTTGACATAAAATGCAGAACCAGCGGCCTGGTACCGGATGCTGCCGTTTTGGTCTCGACCGTACGATCCCTGAAGATGCACGGCGGGAAATTTAAAATGATCGCCGGGAAGCCCGTAGATAAGAAGCTGTTCAGGGAGAATCTTGGTGCGCTGGAAAAAGGCTGCGCTAATCTCGAGAGGCAGATAAAAAATATAAAAAAGTTCGGCATACCGGTCGTAGTCGTTATAAATAAATTTTCTACTGATACTGCGAAGGAAATAATACTTGTACGCAAGAAGGCACTTTTGGCCGGCGCGGATGATGCGGTAGTAAGCGAACTTTGGGAGCGCGGCTCGAAAGGCGGTACGGAACTTGCCAAAGCGGTAATACTGGCGGCGGGAAGTAAAAACAGATTTAAGTTCCTGTACGGGTTGAATTCGCCGATAAAAGATAAGATAGAAAAAATAGCGAAAGAGATATACGGTGCTACCCGGGTCATCTATTCGACGATTGCCGATAGCGCAATCGCCCGCTACGAAAAACTCGGTTACGGGAAACTGCCTGTGTGCATAGCCAAGACGCATCTATCATTAAGCGCAGACCCGTCGGTTAAGGGCGCGCCCAAAGGATTTACTTTACCGGTGAGGGATGTGCATCTGTCTGCCGGAGCAGGCTTTATTACACCCATTTGCGGAACCATAACTACGATGCCGGGACTTCCGGCGAACCCCATAGGTACGCGGATAGATATAGATAAAAAAGGGGATATCATAGGACTATCGTAAATCAAAGGAGTCGGCATGGCGGGCAAAATGTCCCTGGAAGAATATCTTAATAAGTTAGCGGCGAAGACACCCTCGCCCGGCGGCGGCAGTGCGGCAGCCCTTGTGGGCGCCCTGGGCACGGCACTGCTTGCGATGACAGCAAAGTATGCTTTAAAGAAAACGAAGACCGTCAGGATGCGCAAAAGGGCAGTATTGATATTAAAATCCAGTGAAAGTGCGTCGCGCCGCCTGAGGATTCTCATGAGCGCAGATGAAAAAGCATATTATCGACTGGCAAAAGAGCTTAAGAAACAGCACCCCAAAAGCATATTGCGCTTATACAAAGACGCTATTGACGTTCCTATGGAGGTTTGTGAGATCGCGGCCAAAAGTGCGGCAAAGTGCCTGGAGATGTGCGATTATTGCAAAACATCTATAATATCTGATGCAGTTGAAGCTGCCATTTTATGTGAATCATCATTTCTGTCGGCAAAGATGAACGTTCACATAAACCTTTGCAGCATTGATGATATTTCGTATGTAAACAGAATCTGTAAAAAGCTTAAAAGTGAGGAAGCTAAAATACGCAGGGCCAAGGAACTTGTGATCAGAAAAGCGCAAAAGTTCTTACGATGAGGTAAAGATGGATTCCCGGATACTTGACGGCAAAAAGATGTCGGATGAAATAAAGCGCACGATAAAGCGCGATATTGAATCGTTATCGCTTCACGAAAAAATGAAACTGGCGGTGATCGAAATAGGAAAAGACACGTCATCCGGCGTCTATCTGAGTGCCCAAAAGAAGCTTGCGGACGAACTCGGCATAGAATATTACGTAAGAGAGCTCTCATCGTCAATTTCCCAGAAAGAAGCAGAAAATGAAATATTAAAATTGAATGGAGACAATTCGGTTACCGGCATAATTATAGAAACACCGGTACCAAAATCCCTGAAGATTGAAAGATTGTTTGAAAAAATCGCTCCGCATAAAGACGCTGAAGGGTTAAATCCCTCAAATATAGGTAAACTTGCATACGAAAACTGGACAGTAGCACCATGTACTGCCAGTGCCTGCATGGTATTGATAGATTCAACAGGCGTAAAATTGAGAGGTAAGGAGGCTGTGATCATCGGCCATTCTGCCATAGTCGGCAAGCCATTATCACTTATGTTATTGTCAAGGCTGGCCACAACGACAGTTTGTCATATCGGGACTTACGAAGCAGGGTTACTAGAAGAGCATGTAAATAAAGCGGATATACTTATCGTCGCGGTCGGAAAAAAGTATTTAATAAAAGGCAACTGGATCAAAAAAGGTGCGATAGTGATAGATGTGGGCATAAATAAAAACGGCGATAAAATATCCGGTGATGTGGATTTTGACGGTGCAAAAAAAGTTGCGGCATATATTACGCCCGTGCCCGGCGGCGTAGGCCCCGTGACGACTGTTATGTTGATGAAAAATGTAGTAGAATTGTATAAAAATAAGATCAGGAAGGCATAAATGACATTCAGCGAGAAACTTAAAGCAAAAAAATTTATGATAACAAGCGAAATAGGCCCGCCTAAGGGGGTGGACATTGCCGGACATCTTGCCGATGCCGCGCTTGTCAAAGGCCGCGTTGATGCCATAAATGTGACAGACCTGCAGAGTTCGGTCATGCGGGTCGGGTCGCTAGCCTTCAGCCGGATTCTGATTGAGCGCGGAATAGAGCCGATATATCAGATGACTTGCCGCGACAGAAACAGACTGGCGCTTCAATCGGACTTACTATCGGCATATATTTTAGGTATAAGAAATGTCCTTATTCTGACCGGAGATCATCCGAGTCTGGGCGATCATCCCGAAGCTAAGCCGGTGTATGATTTAGATTCGGTGGGGCTCTTGCGGGCGGCGCGGCTGCTCGAAAACGGACAAGACATTGCAGGGAAGAAATTACGCGGTGTCCCAAAATTTTGCCTGGGCGCTGTAGTAAATCCGGGCGTTGAGCCGCTTGAACCGGAGCTGATCAAGATGGAAAAGAAGATCGCCGCCGGCGCGGAATTTTTTCAGACACAGGCAATTTTTGATATTAACGCGTTCGAAAAATTTATGAAGACGGTTAAAGGCTTCGGCGTGCCCATCATAGCAGGCGTTGTTGTCCTGAAAAGCGCAGAGATGGCAAACTTTATGAATAAGCACGTGCCGGGCGTATTTGTACCGGAATCGATAATAACCGAGATGGGAAAAGCAGAAGACAGGGATAAAAAATCCATAGAGATAGCTGCGCGTTTCATAAAAGACTTAAAAGGACTGGCCGGCGGGATACATATTATGTCGATAGGAATGAACAAGAAGGTTCCGCTGGTGCTGGACGCGGCAGGGTTTTGAGGTTAAGGTGAGCGAAGAAAAAGTCACAATTTCGTATCTGAATCAGAAGAAAAAATACGGCAAGAAGATAGTAATGCTTACTGCCTATGATTATTTTCTGGCCAAGATGGTAGATGAATCCGGCGTAGATGGCATATTAGTAGGCGATTCTCTCGGCATGGTCGTTCTGGGTTATGAATCGACTATTCATGTGACGATGGACGATATGATACGGCATGCGCAAGCAGTGAGACGCGGGACCAAGCGGGCGTTATTGATAGGAGATATGCCTTATAAATCATATGAGAATGTGCAAGACGCCGTTAAAAATGCGTCCAGATTTGCGGAGGAAGCAGGGTGCGAGGCGGTAAAGCTTGAGGGCGAACCCTATGAAGCCGCGTCTGCTATAATAAAACGCGGGATTCCCGTTCTGGGACATCTCGGACTTACACCGCAGACAGCTTCGGAGTTTAAAGTTCAGGGTAAGAACGCTGCCGCAGCCGTGGAGATAGTAGCGGCAGCAAAAAGATTAGAAAATACAGGCTGTTTTGGTGTACTTTTAGAGTGCGTGCCGGCAGAACTCGCAGGAATTATAACATCAAGTTTGTCAATACCGACGATCAGCTGCGGTGCCGGGCCTTCATGCGACGGCCAGATCCTCGTCCTTAATGATGTACTAGGCTTATTCGATAAGTTTTTGCCGAAATTCGCAAAAAAATACGCGGACTTGGGCGCGCTGGCAAAAGAAGCGATTTCGCGATATAAAACGGAAGTAGAAAAAGGGGAGTTCCCCAGAAAAGAAAATAGCTTCACAATGAAAAAAGAGGAGCTTGAAAAAATACTATGAAAATAGCTATTGTGGGGCCGGGAGCATTAGGGTTATTATTAGCGACGCATCTTGCGCGTACGAAGAACGAGATATGGGTGCTTGACAAAAACGCTGATAGAGCTAAGAAATTATCCGAAGACGGCGTCAGGATAGAAAACGGAAATACCAGCTCCAGGGTCAAGGTCAGCGCCGTTTCTGACTGCAAGGATATAGGGACTGCCGACATTATCATGATCTGCGTTAAGTGTTATGATACCGAAGGCGCGCTGAAGAACGCCAAGGCCCTTATCGGGGAAAAGACTTACATATTAAGTCTGCAAAACGGCCTCGGAAATTTGCAGCTGATAAGCGAATTTGTCGATAATGACAAAATTATAGGCGGAGTCACGTATCATGGCGCAACTTTAGTCAATGATGTTACGGTGAGACATACCGGAAAAGGCGAGACGATTATAGGGCAGGAAAACGGAAAAGTGCTGGGAGAGATAAGAGATATAGCCGCTATTTTAACCAAGGCGGGTTTTTCGACCAAGATAACAAAGGACATAAATTCAGTCATATGGAGCAAGCTTGTCATAAACGTGGGCATAAATGCCCCGAGCGCCATAACGCGTCTTAAAAACGGCGCGCTTGTAGAAAATGAATATACCCGCGAGATCATGAGACGGGCCGTATCCGAGGCGGTAAAAGTAGCCAAGAGGAAAAAAGCAAAGTTAACTTATGACGATCCCATACAAAAAGTCGAAGCGGTGTGCAGGGCCACGGCTGATAACCTCTCATCCATGCTGCAGGATGTCATTGCCGGGGAATTGACGGAAATTGACTACATAAACGGCGCGATCGTACGGCAGGCAAAAAGTCTGAACATAAAAACGCCGACCAACGAGATGCTGGTCGAGCTGGTAAAGTCCATCGAAATGAATTATAAAAATATAGTAGAAAAAGTGCAATAGAAGAGGCCGTAACATGTTTATTAAGATCGGTGAAAGAATAAATAGCTCAAGGGCAACGATAGCGCGGGCGCTGGAAAATAAAGATGAAGCCTTTATCCGCCGCGAAGCAGCGCTTCAAAAAGCCGCGGGCGCTCAAATGCTCGATGTAAACTGCGCTTTCAATACCAAAGACGAGGCGAAAGATATGGAATGGCTTGTTGGTATTGTGCAGAAGGAGACCAATCTTCCGCTATCAATAGACAGTCCCAATCCCGAGGCGACGGAAGCAGGCTTGCGCGTTCATAAGGGCAGGGCCATTGTAAACTCTATTACACTTGAGAAGGGAAGGCGCGATGTCATACTCCCGCTTGTAAAAAAATATAAGGCCGGCATTATCGTATTAACAATAGACGAGCGCGGCATGCCCGAAACGGCCGGCGAAAGAGCCGATATGGCCAAGAAGGCGTTAGACCTTGTGAAAAGTTACGGCATACCCGGCGCGGACCTGTATGTGGATCCTCTGGTGCGGCCGATAAGCAGCGAACCCAAACAGGCACTGGAAGTAATTAAGGCCGTAAAGCTGATAAAGTCAGCCTCTGATACGAAACTAACATGCGGATTGAGTAACGTTTCGTTCGGTTTGCCCGACAGAAGCATGCTCAATGCGGTATTTTTAGCTATGATGCTTTCTGCGGGGCTGGATGCAGCCATTCTGGATCCGTTGAATAAAAAAATAGATGCCATCCTGAAGACATCGGCAGCGCTTTTGGGCGACGATGAATTCTGTCTTGAATATATAAAAAATTTCAGAGCAGGCAAACTTTTATGAGAATACTCAGACGGCCGAAAAGAGTATTTATAGCAGCTACGCGCCAGAATGACGGCAAGACTACGGTTTCACTCGGTCTGATAGCGGCGTTTCGAAAGCGGTTTGGCGAAGTCGGATTCATAAAACCCATAGGCCAGCGTTATGTAATCGAAGAAGGCCTGAAAGTTGATGAAGATTCTG
>JAQUMG010000053.1:7551-9869 GCA_028718265.1 Candidatus Omnitrophota bacterium | reverse complement strand
CAAGTTTACCTGCTATGTCCGTTTCTTTTGTCTTTCTCTTAATTATTGCTTCGCGTTTTTTCATTTGAACCTCGCCTTAACTGATTCCAGATGTTTCGGAAGGCCTTCCATGCCTGCAAGCCGTTCCAGGCTGGCTCTGGACCTCTCGAGTCCTTTCTTTGTATATCCTATAACATGTATACTCTTTACAAAATCGCACAATCCCAGCCCGGAGAAAAAGCGCGCCGTACCACCCGTAGGCAATACGTGCGACGGCCCCGCGACGTAATCACCCACCGCTGTAGGCGAATACGGCCCGATAAATATTGCTCCGGCGTTTTTTATCTTTTTTATCACCTTCTGCGGGCTCTTTATCTGTATCTCAAGGTGTTCGGGCGCAATCTCATTTATTACGTCGACGGCCTCGTCCATATTCTTCACCAATACGATATACCCCTTTTCAACTTCGCGGCGCATCTCTTTTGCGAGTTTCTTTGAATTGGTCACAAGTATAGACAATCCCATGTGGTGCTCGCCCTGCGCCAGCAAATCCGCTTTTACGTATTCCGGGTTTGAGTACTGATTGGCCAGCACTACTACTTCGCTGGGGCCAGCGATCATATCTATGTTACAATAGCCGAATACCTGCCTTTTAGCTTCAGTCACATACTGATTGCCGGGCCCGACAATCTTATCGACCTTCGGTATCGTTTTAGTACCGAATGCCAGTGCCGCTATCGCCTGCGCCCCGCCTACCTTGTATACTTCGTCGACCTTAAGCAGGTTAGCTACTACCAATATGTGAGGATCGATACTCTTATACTTATTCGGCGGCGTCACCAGTATTATGCGCTTCACGCCCGCCAGTCTCGCAGGCAATACCGTCATGTATACGCTGGATATAAGCGGCACAGTCCCTGAGGGGACATAGACGCCTACCGTATCGAGCGGCTGATATTTCTCGCCCACCATAACGCCGTCATCGTCCACGATCTTCCACGATTTCTTGAACTGCTTTTTATAGAATTTGCTTATGTTATCTATTATCAGTTTCAGGTTTGTGACAAAATCCGGGCTTATATCCTGATAGGCACCGTTCGTTTCGCGCTCAGATACCCTAAGTTCCCTGGGAAAAAGTTTCACCTTGTCAAATTTTCTTGTGTACTTAATAATCGCGTCGTCTCCGCTCTGCCTGACATCTTCCACTATCTTCTCCACACTCAGGATGACCCGCTTATTTCTTATAAGGTTCCTGTTGCGCAATTTTTCAAACTGCTTCCCCGTAAGTTTTATTATTTTCACTTTTTAATCTCCTCCCGGACAATATTGGAAGCAGCCGCGAGCGCTTCGTTAAGCTTTGCCGTATCTTTCCCGCCCGCCTGGGCAAAGGTCGCTTTTCCGCCGCCGGAACCGCCTACTATCTGAGCAATCCGTTTTATTATATCTCCCGCGTTTGCACCTTTTGCCGCAAGTTCATCGCTGACCGAACATACGAGCGAAACCTTGCCGTCGGCTTCGGAACCTAGAACAATAATAGAAGAACCTGCTTTCCTTTTGATATCGTCTGCTATATCGCGCAGGGCGGGTATCCCCACGTTTTCTACCCGGCTTGATATCAGCTTTACTCCGTCTATGTCCTCTGCGCGCGAAATCATAATTTCTACATTGACCGCCGCGCCTTTCATTTTGGATCTGGACGCTTCTTTTTCCATACTTTTTAATTTTAATACCATATCTTCCGCTGCTTTTGGCAGGCCGGTTTTTGTCGTTTTCAGAATAGCGGATGCATCCAATATCAGCTCTTCGTCATTCTTCACACTTTTATAAGCCATCCTGCCCGTAACCGCCTCCATACGCCGCATGCCGCTGGAGATCGAACCTTCGCTTAATATTCTGAAAATACCTATCTGGCCCGTATAATCAAGATGTGTTCCGCCGCAAAGTTCCTTTGAACACTCACCTACCGAAACCACTCTTACCTTCTTTCCGTATTTTTCGCCGAAGAGCGCGATTGCGCCTTTTTTTCTGGCGGCTTCCTGGGCAAGATGCTCTGTTTTAACTTATCAATTTTCTCTTATCAGTTCATTTACAATCTCTTCTATGCGGTCAAGCTCGCGCCGGTCAACAGCCTTAAAATGCGTAAAATCAAATCTTAATCTGTCCCGGGTAACAAGCGAACCCGACTGTTTGACGTGCTTGCCCAGTACTTCCCGCAATGCGTAATGCAGCAGGTGAGTCGCTGTGTGATTCCGCGCGGTATCGAGCCGCGAATCCTTATCGACAACAGCCTTGACTTTGGCACCGTCCTTAACGCTGCCCTTTATGATCTCGCAAATATG
>JAQUMG010000053.1:0-7541 GCA_028718265.1 Candidatus Omnitrophota bacterium | reverse complement strand
ACTATTATGTTCCCGATTTTTTTCGTATCGTTGACTTTTGCTTTACCGGGACGCGTGGAGATCTCGCCGTTATCGCCCATCTGCCCGCCCGATTCGCCGTAAAAAGGCGACTTATCCAGTATGATTTCGATTTTATCTCTGTCTTTTGCGGATTTTATTTTGTTTCCTGATTTAATAATCGCCAATATTTTCGCTTCTGCCGCAAGTTTAGAATAACCTAAAAATACGGTTGGCTTTAATGTCTCAGAAAGTTTCTTGACTACGTCTTCGCTCCTGGAATCGTCGAATATGGACGTCTTCATCTTGCTCGATGCGCGGGCCAGTTTCCTCTGCTGCTCCATATATTTTTTTGCTTTTTCGCGGGCATCAGGATCAATAGGAATATTTCTGGCTTCTGCGGCGGCAATAGTAGACTCAATAGGAAAACCGCAGGTGTCATATAACATGAATAAGTTTTCGCCGGAAATCCTGGACATCTTCGCAATCTTCTCTTCGCCCTCCTCGCAAGTGCCCTGGAATTTCTTTTCTTCGTTCAGTACGACATCGGCTATATTTTCCCGCATTGTCTCAAGTTCCGGACACTGCTCTTTCATAATCTTCGTAATAACCGGCACCAGTTTATACAAAAACGGGGGCTCTATTCCCAATTCTTCCTTGCCGAATCTGAAGGCCCTTCTTATTAGCATTCTGGCTACGTACCCTCTCTCTTCGTTCGACGGTAAAACGCCGTCGCCTATCATGAATACCACGGCTCTTATGTGGTCGGCTATGGCATTGACACAGAATGTCTTGTCCTTTTTCTTTTCGTCGGCAAGTTTGCATATCTCACCGGTTACCGGCACAAAGAGGTCCGTTTCAAAATTGGTCTTTACTCCCTGCATGACCCTGGCAATACGCTCCAGCCCCATACCGGTATCGATGTTCTTATTCTTAAGAGGTACGAGATTATTTTTACCTGTCCTGTTAAACTGGGTAAATACAAGATTCCACACTTCTACAAATCTGCCGCAGCTGCAGGAAGGTTCACAATGCTCTGTGCGGCATCCCGCGTCTTCGCCCTGGTCGTAAAATATCTCGCTGCACGGGCCGCATGGGCCGTCAGGGCCGTCAACAATTGCATTTTGCGGCCAAAAATTATCGTGCGCATCATATTTTTTGATCCGGTGTTCAGGGATTTTTATATCGTCTTTCCATATACTATAGGCCTCGCCATCATCCTTATACACCGAAACCCAAAGCTTTTCGGCGGGGATCTTCAGCTCGGATACCATAAACTCCCACGCCCAATTTATTGCTTCTTTTTTAAAATAATCTCCGAACGAAAAATTACCCAGCATCTCAAAAAATGTGTGATGCCCGGCAGTCTTCCCCACCTTATCAAGGTCACCCGTGCGCAGGCATTTTTGAGAGCTGGCTGCGCGCTTGAATGTTATATTTATACCCATGAATTGTTCTTTGAATTGATTCATTCCGGCTGAGGTAAATAAAACCGACGGATCATTACTAGCGGGGACCAGCGAATCGCTGGGGATTACCTTATGCTTTTTCGATTCAAAAAACCTGAGGTACCTTCTCCTTATTTCATTAGCATTCATATGCAGGGTCTTTTCCCCGCCTCTCAGTACGGGAGCGGGGTTTATTTAAAAATCTGGTTTAATACTTCTAATATCGTCTCTTGTTTAAATCTTCGTCTCAAGAGTAAATTATATATCCTATGTTTGGCCCTCTCCGGTTCGATATCTTTAAACCGCCTGACCCTCCTTGATGCTAACGCGTAAGCGGCTTCATATTCATCATAACCGTCTTTAACATCGCTGATTACCGAATCTATTATCTTCGCGGGTACGCCCTTAGCGTAAAGCGCCGAACGCACAAGCGCCAGGCCGCCCGGCTTGAATTTGATTATACTATCCGCCACCATATTTGCGAAGCGGTTATCGTCAAGATAGCCGAGCTCTTTCAATTCGGCTATTACTTTATCGCAAATATTCCCGGAAAAATGTTTCTCTTTTAACCTGCGCTCGATTTCTTTTGTGCTGCGCTCTCTGTATTTCAGCAGCCTGTACGCATATTCTTTTGCTTTCGCGAAATCATCGGCGCTTTTCTTCATTGCTTGACTTGATCAAACCTCTTGACGATAGCGTTAAACTTATCGCCGATGCCGTTCAGTATATCGGTCTTTCTGAAATGTATCAGTTCGACTTTCTCGCCGTGTGCCAGCTTATCCATGCTGCCTGAGAGCTTGTACAGAGGACCTGCTATCTCATGCGAGAACCGTATGCCGAGGAAAGCCAGCAATAACGCCGATATTACCAACATGGTAAGCATCGATATTATCGAAAAGTTCAGTATACCCTGTATTTCCGCATCGGACATAACTGAGGCACCGACAATAGCCTGCAACCGCGTAAGATACATCTTGTTAACCCAGTAAAGCGACCCGCCGAGTATGACAATCGGTACGGCAGCCTGTGTAATCAATAGCCGCACGAATTCCAGCTGAAGACTTTTGTTAACGAGATATAACCTGCGTCTGTTTTTCATTTTCGCCACGTTGATACCTCCTCTGTTTGGATATTTGCGCTGTCTATTCCTTCTTCTCCGGTTCTTTTAATATCACAAATCCTTTATTTGTCCTGACTAAAACATTTCCTTTTGCGTTTTGTACAATTTTATTATATTCGGCTACGTTCTTCATCGCGGTTTTATTGATCTCTTTAATTACCAGGCCCGCCATCAGGCCCGCATCAGACGCCGGACTATTTTCCTCGACCGCCGTAATCAGCACTCCTTCTTGTTTCTCTATATTATATCGCTGCGAAATCTCATCTGTAATGTCCGTCACGGTCAGACCTCTCCAGTTGGTGCCTGTGAGGGCTTCGCCGGTTTCCGTCTTGCCCGTCTCTCCTTTTGCAAGCACTTCTTCTGCCGGCCTTTCGCCTATAACGAGATTTACGGTCGCCTCTTTCCCGTCCCTTAATATGCCGATTTGGGCTTTTTGATTAACCTTGGCTTCGCCGACAAACTTTAAAAGGGTCTGGACGCTGTCAATTTCTTTTCCGTTAAATGTCCTTATTATATCTTCGGATTTTATACCGCTTTTGTCGGCGGGGCCGTCTTTTACCGCATCGACTACTATTACGCCTTTTCTGTCGGTTATCTTAAAATATTCCGCCATTTCCTGGGATATTTCCTGAACGGTAACTCCAAGCCAGCCGTATAAGACTTTTCTTCCCTCGATAAGGTCGCCAAGGACATTCTTTAGCGTATCCACGGGAACTGCAAAACCGATGCCCTGATAGCCTCCGGTCGTCGAATATATCGCCACGTTCAGCCCTATTATATTTCCGTCCAGATCGCAAAGCGGGCCGCCGCTATTCCCCGGATTTATTGCCGCGTCTGTCTGAATAAGATCGATATAATTCCTGCCCTGAACACCGCCTAGCGGAAGTGAACGGTGCAAGGCGCTGATAACGCCCACTGTTACGGTAGGCTTAGGATTATTTACGGCAATGCCGAACGGATTGCCTATGGCAACTACCCATTGGCCCGTTTTAAGACTATCGGAATCGCCGAGTTTCGCTACCGGTAAATCCTTGGCGTTTATTTTTATCACTGCCAGATCGCTTCTGGGGTCCGAACCTTTAATCTCGCCGTTAAATCTCCTGCCATCCGGCAATATCGCCGTTATCTTGGTCGCAGCTCCGACTACATGATCATTCGTAATTATATATCCTTCTTTGTCTATTATTACGCCGGATCCAAGGCCCTGCTGTTTAAACTCGCGTTCCGGCATATCGCCGAAGAAGTCTTTGAAGAATTTATTAAACTGTTCATTATCGGCATTGGGACCTAAGAATTCTTTAGGCGGACCAAAATAAAAACGCTGCCCGGGAACTTTCTGGGTCGTCTCCGTTACAATGCTGACAACTGCCGGACCCACTTCATCCGCAACGCGTATAAATGCATTTTGTATGTCAATTTCGCCTGTAACGGCTATTGTCTTAATTGATTTTTCTTCGGGTGATGCTGCATTCGACCTGGAAGGCAGGTTAAATCTCGCCGCTATGCCTAACCCAATAATAACACCGATAACAAGCATCAACGCCAGTGAACTGATCTTGTGTTGTTTTACCCAGTTAAACATATTTACCATCTCCCTTTATTTAATTCTATCTTTTACTTCTTTTTCGATTTTTTCCAGTAACTGGGGGTTTTCCCTCAGGTACATCCTGGCATTTTCTTTACCCTGGCCTATCTTTTCGTCGCCATAAGACATCCATGTGCCCGTCTTTTTGATAATTTCCATCGTCTCTGCCATGTCAAGTACGCCGCTCGCGCGCGATATACCCTCGTCATACATTATGTCAAACTCGGCTTTTCTGAACGGAGGGGCAACTTTATTTTTCACAACGCTTGCGCGAACGCGGTTACCGACTGCCTCTTCGCCCTTCTTGAGAGAGGCTATTCTTCTTAAATCTATCCTTATTGAAGCGTAAAATTTCAATGCGCGGCCGCCGGTCGTCGTCTCGGGATTTCCGAACATGACGCCTATTTTTTCTCTTATCTGGTTTATGAAAATTACGCAGGTCTTGGATTTACTGATAACTCCCGTAAGCTTCCTGAGTGCCTGGCTCATAAGGCGAGCCTGAAGCCCCATGTGCGATTCGCCCATTTCTCCTTCGATTTCGGCGCGCGGAGTTAATGCCGCCACCGAGTCAATGGCTATAACGTCGATCGCATTACTTCTGACAAGTGTCTCGGCTATATCCAGAGCCTGTTCGCCGTTATCCGGCTGTGAGATCAAAAGATCGTCCAGATTTACGCCGATCTTCTTGGCATACGTAGAATCAAATGCGTGCTCTGCGTCTATAAAAGCTGCCTGACCGCCGGCTTTCTGTGCCTGTGCTATTATTGACAACGTGAGGGTAGTCTTGCCGCTGGATTCCGGGCCGAATATTTCGATTACCCTGCCCCTCGGCACGCCGCCTACGCCTAACGCCGCGTCAAGCGCCAGCGAGCCTGTAGACAAAGCAGGTATATTAACATGGTAATCAGCGCCTAATTTCATTATGGCACCCTTTCCGAACTGCTTTTCTATCTGATCTATGGCCAGATCAAGCGCTTTTGCCTTGTCGCTTTTTTCGCTTTTCTCTGTCTTTTTTTCGTGTTCTTCCTTAACAACTTTAGTCATGTTTCCTCCGTTATTTTAGAGTTTCATTATACCTTCTGCGGCATATTTTGTAAAGTAAATATTTACGGGAAATCTCCTCCTTTCTACATATATATACGCTCGAAAGCGAAATTTCTTTCAAAAAATCTTGTTTCTTGTAACATCTTATTATATAATTAGATACAAAAGGTATAAGTGTATGGGCAATCTAAGTGCGGAAATAATATCGGTCGGAAGTGAACTGCTGTTGGGTCATATAATAAACACCAACGCTTCTTATCTGGCCCGCAAACTCGCAAGCGAAGGAATAAATCTTTTCCATCAATCCGTTGTGGGCGATAACCCCGCCCGGCTTTCCGATGCCTTACGCGGCGCGTTGAGAAGATCCGATATTGTGATAACGAGCGGGGGCCTCGGCCCGACTGTCGATGATATAACCATCGCGACAATAGCCAAAACCCTTTCCCGCCCGCTGCGCCTCGATAAGGCCATATTGAAAAATATGGAAGAACGTTTCAAAAAAAGACGCCTTGACATGCTCGGCTATAATAAGCGTCAGGCATATATACCCGAAGGCGCCGTAGCGATAAAAAATCCTAACGGAACAGCGCCAGCATCCATAATCGAAGTCGGCAATAAATCCATAATAGCCCTCCCCGGCCCTCCCCGTGAACTGATTCCTTTATTTGAGGATGCGGTTATTCCCTATTTAAGGAAAAAGTACGGGACCGGTACCGTTATCTTTACCAGAACTATACGGACGACGGGCTTGCCGGAAGCAATGGTAAACAAAAAGATTGAGTCGTTCCTTGAAATGAGCGGCGATGTAATGGTCGGAATATACGCGAGTCTGGGTGAAGTCGATATTAAGATCACTGCAAAATCCGGGAATAAGAAATCGGCGCTAGCCAAAATAAAAAAGGTAGAAAAGAAAATAGTCGGACGATTGGGCAACATCGTTTATGGGTTTGACGGCGACACTCTTGAGTCTATAGTCGGCGGGATGCTTCTGAAGAAGCGCGCGGCTTTAGCCGTAGCCGAATCCTGCACGGGCGGGCTTATTTCAAACCGCATTACAAATATACCGGGAAGCTCAAGATACTTTGAAGCCGGCGTAATAACTTACAGCAACGAATCAAAAGTTAAAGAATTGGGCGTTCCTGCCGGCTTAATAAAAAAATACGGCGCGGTCAGCCGCCCCGTAGGTACTGCCATGGCTAGGGGCATGTTAAAGAAATCCGGCGCTGCGCTTGCGCTTTCAGTCACAGGCATAGCCGGCCCGGCAGGCGGCACTAAGGTAAAACCTGTAGGCCTTGTCTACATTGCACTGGCAAGCCGCCGAAAAGTTATCTGCGTTGAGCGCCGGTTCCTCGGAAACCGAACGGATATAAAGTTACAGGCATCAACTACTGCTCTTGATATGTTGAGAAAATATCTGTTATATTGAGTAGTCACCAAGTCACAAAGTCACCAGTAAGCGGGTGACGTGGTGACGTGGTGACATTAAGGAATAACATGCCCGAAACAATACGCTGCTTCATAGCCATAGAGCTGTCGCAGGAGATAAAAAACGCTTTGTCGGAGATACAGGCCGAACTTAAAAAAAGCGTCGGTGATGTGAAGTGGGTACGGCCCGAAAACATCCACTTAACGCTTAAATTTCTGGGGCATATAAGCCCGGATACCGTCGAAGAAGTAAAAACCGCCTTAACCCAAATTGCCGCGAAGACAAAACCTTTCCGGATCCGGCTGTCTTCGCCTGGAGCATTCCCGAAACCCGAACGGCCGCGAGTCGTATGGATAGGCATTGATGAGGGAAATACGGAAAGCGTGTTGCTGGCAAATCTGATTGAAGAAAAATTAGCGCATCTTAACATTGAAAAAGAGGAACGGGAATTTCATCCGCATCTCACGTTGGGAAGAATAGATTTTCTGAAGGATAAGGATTCGCTTAAGAATGCTTTTGCTTCGTTAAAGGTAACGCCCGCCGGAATGTCCGCATCCGAAATAACGCTTTTCCAGAGCACTCTCACGAGAGGAGGGGCTGTTTACACTGCTCTGAAAGAGGAGAATTTTACAGGCCGCTGATACTGCGCATCATAAGAAATAAAGTTATTACTACAAAAGAATATAACGCGACAATAATATCGTCTATAATTATCCCCGCCGAACCCGCCATATTCTCTATTTTTTTTATCGGATAAGGTTTCCAGATATCAAAAATTCTATAAAGTATAAAGCCGGCTATAAGATATGCAATGCCCTCCGGTATCAGAAGATAAAGCAGCAGCAAGCCGCATACCTCGTCTATGACGATTCTTTTGTCGTCTTTTTTTCCGAGCAGTATTTCGGCTTTACCCGCCGCATA
>JAQUMG010000052.1 GCA_028718265.1 Candidatus Omnitrophota bacterium | reverse complement strand
GAGGAAGGCACCATAGGCCTCCGTGAAAACTGCGATAAAAAAGAAGTTCTCCGGTTTTTCCTGGCAAAGATGCTCCATATCTGCAATACGGAAAAAATAGGCGTTATTACATTCTACAGCCTGACGGCAGGCGATTCTTACATATTGGATTTTCTCAAAGAGAATAAGTTTGCGCAGATGGAAGCATTCCCTCTCGCGCGCCTGACGATAAAGGAAAAATCTCTCGAAGAATACATACAGAATCTCGGCAAAAGCACGCGGAAAGATGTCAGGCGCAAACTAAGAAGTGCGTACGCCGGCGCCGAAATTAAAATCGAAGAACGAAACAGCCTCGAGGGCCTGTCGGACCGCGCTTACCAGCTCTACCTGAACAATCTCAATGGCGGCGATGTTTCTTTCGAAAAACTTACTCCTGAATATTTCGCGAAAATATCCGAAAACATGCCTGCAACGGTCAGATATTTTATCACATGGGTAAACGGCAAAATGGCCGCTTTTAACATGTGCATTATAAAAGACGGCTTTTTCATCGATAAATATATAGGATTTGATTACGATGTCGCGTACAAATATAACCTTTATTATGTTACGTGGTGTCATAACATAGACTGGTGCATCAGGCGCGGCATTCGTTATTACCAGTCCGGGACCTGCGATTACGACCCGAAAATACGGCTCGGATCCTGCCTTGTCCCTCTTTATATTTCAAGCAGGCTGATTAACCCCGTTATAAATTATCTTACGGCCCCCGTGATGAAGTTTATTGAGCCGAAA
The DNA here is from genome assembly GCA_028718265.1 of Candidatus Omnitrophota bacterium. Next base: position 9,223 of record JAQUMG010000052.1, on the reverse strand, counting down.
AGGTTCGACCCCGTATTAAACAATCTGGGTAAATACAAATATGAAAAAACATAAACTCACCTTAGGTCTCATCGCGCTTATACTCATGACGGACGTACTGGAATCCATCTACGAATTCTTCTTCAAGAAAGGTATGCTATTGGCCGGGGAGGTCGATTTTTCCAGTTTAAGCGCGTTTGGTGATTTCGCCGGAAGGGCACTTTCGAACGGCTGGATATGGACGGGACTCATAATAATAATCCTGGAAACGTTTACGTGGTTTATCATCGTATCGAAAATCGATCTGAGCCTCGCTTTTCCCGTAGGCAGTATGAGATATATATTCATAGTCCTGATCTCGGCGTTTTTTCTGCATGAAAATGTAAGCCTCAACCGCTGGATAGGGACATTTATCATTGTCGCCGGCATATCGTTAGTCGCCGTGAGTTCGCACGAGAAATACAATAAACCGAAAAAGACCTGATTATGCTGAGACTTTTACTATTCATACTGATCCACGACACCATCCTTGCTACGGGCCAGACATTTATAAAACAGGGCATGGATACTGTCGAAGACGTGAATTTACTATCCCCGAGAAGCATACTGCGTTTCATAAGATTCTGCATAACGCGCGTTGAGATACTATTCGGGCTGGGGCTCAATACGATAAGCCTGACAATATGGCTCATCATCCTGTCCTTCGCTGATTTAAGCCAGGCCTACCCTCTCGACAGTCTGCAGTATATAGTGATAGCGTTTTTTGCCAAGACATTTTTAAAGGAAGATATGCATTGGCTACGCTGGGTGGGGATCGCCCTTATTGTGGTAGGGGTAGCTGTGGTCGGTATCAAGTAATTCAGCTTAAAAACAATTCCAATATCTTAAGATTAGTCGATTCGTTAATCCTGTTAACCTCATCACGGTCTATTTTGGCCGCCAATTGGGGCGGATGGTCCCGGTTAATGCAAAATCTTTTAAAGCCGGAACTTGCTGTTGCCGGCGAATAATCGCCCGTAATATCCATCCCGATAATATTCGCATTATCTCTCAGCGCGCGCAATGCCTCCAGCAGCCAATCCAGGCTGACGACCCCGGGCTCCCAATTCGTTACCGCGTGCTCCCATTTCAGGCAATCCTTGTCGACGGAAATGTAGATGTTTTTAGAGGGCAGCCTCTTCGCAATATCCGCCGTAAATCTATTTATGTCTTTATCGCGCAGATTATCCCAGACGATTCGCCTGAAAGCTGTTATTGACGGCTTATGGTAAAACGGATAAAGCTCTACCCGGCCGTTTTTAAAATAGGAAAAGTTAAACGTCAGATTATGCGGGAAGTTAAGATCTTCTGAAGAAGGGCCCAGCATCACTATCTTCTTAATGGCTTTCTGGCGGGCAATCAGATTAACCCATGAACCGCAGCTGAATCGGGGAGGCAGATTATCAAGATCGGGATGGAAATCGAATACAACTACGCAGAAATCTTCGTTAAACTGTTCGGTTAAAAGCGTCGATATATGATGAAAGTCTCCGGAGCCGTAAAGAGTTATTTTGTTTCTGTCGGCCGGCTCAAGTCTTCGGTGCAGCGCCGGAAGGTCCCGCCCGTTTACCCACATCCGCGCTAACGGCCCGTAATCCGACATATCAACTATCCGGACAGAATAAGGCGGACGGCTATATTTCGCCAGAAGATTCTTCTGGCTTGTAATACTCGAATCGAAATCTAATATGCGGATATCTTTTTTAGAAAGCGGCTGCACGGTCTAACGTTCTCCGTTAAGCTTGCTTATGCTTATTAAAAAATGAAACGGTCGCATCAACCACTTTATCTCTTTCCTGGTCGGCCGTTATTATGTGGTAGGAATTCTCGAAGAATTTAATCTCTTTATCTTTTGAGGCTATATGCTCGTATATATAAGTGGAGTTTTTGGGACTGGTTACATCATCTTCCCTTGCCTGAAGAAGCTGTATGGGCGTGGTGATTTCTCCCAACATTGACCTGACGCGTTTTGACAACAGGTGATTTTGGTACATGCACGATACCGGAATGACCGGATAACCGTAAAGATTTGCTTCGCTATTATCGTGCAATGCCGCCTTTTTATAATACGCTTCTACTCTCGCGCGCAGCTTTTCATTTTTCAAGCCGTAGGGATATTCTTCTTTGAAGTATGCGTAATATTTTAGCGGCGTAAAATACGCTAACGGCAGAAGCACTCTCGCCTTGGGTACGCCCCAGCCGTTAAAGAAGAGTGTCGGGGAAAAGCACGTCACGGCTCTTATCTTTTCGGGAAATTCGTGAGCCAGCATAAGGCTTAAAAGCGCGCCGAATGACAAGCCGGCTACGTATATATTATCATACTCCGCCTGACATTTAAGAAAATCTTCTCTTATGCCGGCGTAAAAATCCTGCCATGTCTTTCTTTTAAGTACGGAGAGCGGTTTATTGTGGCCGTCTAAGAGCAGCGCCTTTACCGAATAACCATTTTCGTTTAAGCCCTTAGCTACATAAGCCATTTCGCGCGGGGTGCCCGTGAGGCCGTGAACGAGTATGCAGAGGTCCTTCTTGTTGCCGTTGAGATAAAAACTTACATCCGGTATTTCTCCCTCACCGTTGAAGCGCTCTTTAAATGATATAATAATCATAAGGGAGTCATTGTATGATAAATACGTTAAAAAAGCAAGCTATTTATAACAATTAAGCATTTTTTATGGCTTTTACGAGCGCTTCCTCGAAGAGGTCTACTCCCAGGTCCATTTCTTTCTCGGTAATATAAAACGACGGCGCCAGCGTAAATACATTTTTATAATAACCGCCGACATCAAGAACAAGCCCGCGTTTTTTGCCGCCGGCATTTAATTTGCCGCTCAATCCTATGTTCACGATCTCGTCGGTCAATTCTTTGTTGGGCGTATATCCGTCTTTCTGGCACATCTCTATCCGCATAGCAAGTCCCAGTCCGTCGACATCCCCTACCTGGGGATATTTCTTCTGGAGCTGTCTGAATCGGGAAACGAAACTCCTGCCCTTCCTGGGTATATCCGTAGCAAAGTCCGATTCTTCTATCAGTTTCATGACCTCTAACCCCACAGCCGTTCCTAAGGGGTTTGAGGAAAATGTCGAATGAGTCGAACCCGGCGGAAATACGCTGGGTGCGATTAAGCTTTCTTTCGCCCACACCCCAGAAAGAGGATTTAATGCGTTAGTCAGCGATTTTCCGAAGACTATTATGTCCGGCGTAACGCCGAAATGTTCGATCGCCCAGAATTTCCCGGTCCTGAAAAATCCCATCTGTATTTCATCGTCCACCAGAAGGATGCCGTATTTATCCATGGTTTTTTTCAGTTCGGAAAAATAATCTACAGGCGGGACAACGTATCCGCCTGTCCCCTGCACCGGCTCTACGTAGAAAGCGGCAAATTCGCTTTTGTTTGTCTTTTTATTTATGACCGAATAATATTCCGTCTCAAAAAGGCGCTCGAATTGCTTGACGCAGTAAAGATCGCAGAACTCCCGTTTCTTATCGTAAGGGCATCTGAAGCAATAGGGATATGGTATGAACCACGCCCTGTCGCCAAAATGGCCGTATCGCTCTCTGTACCTGAAGCTCGAGGTTATCGCCGAAGCGGCTAATGTCCTGCCGTGATATCCGCCCATAAATGCGAAGACCAGGTTTCTTCCGGAATGATTTCGGACGAGTTTCATAGAATCTTCTATTGCGGCCGAACCTCCTACGTTAAAATGGACTCTGCCTTTTTCTTCAAAAGTCATTTCTGCTCTTTTGGATATTTTCGCCGCAAGTCTTATCTTCTCTTCGTGGAGATACTGGCAGGCGAGCTGCGGAAGAGAATCAATCTGTTTCTTTAATGCCGAATTCAGGCGTTCGTTCTTATAACCGAAGTTCGACGCAGAATACAGCATCTGCAGATCCAGATACTCAATGCCTTCCGCGTCATACAGGCAGCTGCCTTCGGCGCGCACAAAGATATTCGGCTTCTCTACATAATGGACGGTGTCGCCCCAGGAGCAATATTTCGCTTCCGTTTCAAGCAACCCTTCCTTCTCCGCCGCGCGGTTAGCCTTTTTAGTCTTTACCAAATTTGTCTTTTCAATTTTGCTCATTTTTATATTCCTTTTTTAAATAATTATACACTTCTTTTAGGTTTTTATACGGAATATGGGAAAGTCCTTCTTTCCTGAAATAATCCAGCAGGCCTTCCTTGGCAAAAACTTTTTTTACGTATTTCGCCGGGCAAATATCGGATTGTCCGTCTCCGACGTAAATGGTCATCGAATGGCCGTTTACATTTGAAAGTAAATTCTTTTTCTTGCAGTGGGCGCAAACACGGCATCTATTATCCGTAAAAGGAAAACCCGGTATCAGCCTGTCGCCTACAAGCTCGGCTTTATTTGAATATACCTTGAGGTTATGGATACCGTTTTTCTTCAGTATACGGTTCAGTATATAATCGAAATTATCGCTCAGGACTATCGTCTTAATGCGCCTTGCCCTTAAGAGCCCGATAAGCCGCTTAAAATAAGGGTCCAGTTCTATTCTGCCGAGATATTCGTCCAGCGCCTTCTTCGCTACGCTGATGCTCTTTATCTGACCCTCAAGGCATTGGCGGGAACCTATCTCCTTATTTTTCCAGCGCTCTTCCAGGTCCTTCCAGCTTTCGTCCTTGGAAAAACGAAGCAGCATATCATCGAATACATCGCGGGTAGTGATGGTATTATCGAAATCTAAAAAGACGACCGTATTTTTGCCGTTAAATGTATTCATTTTTATTTAAACAGACTATGCGAAATGATGAATGAAGCAAATACTATTGAAACCATAGACATCAGTTTTATAAGTATATTCAGGCTCGGCCCCGACGTATCTTTGAACGGGTCGCCCACCGTATCCCCGACAACACCGGCTTTATGAGCTAAAGAGCCCTTACCGCCGTGGTGCCCTTCTTCTATATATTTCTTGGCATTATCCCACGCGCCGCCGGAATTTGCCATCATTATCGCGAGAACGAAACCGCAAACGGTCGCTCCGGTCAGTAGGCCTGCTTCCGCTTCAATGCCTACCAAAATCCCGACTGCTATGGGAACAATTATGGCCATAAGCGAAGGCACTACCATCTCCCTTTGCGCAGCTTTAGTCGCTATGGTGACGCAGCGCGCATAATCGGGTTTCGCCTTGCCTTCCATAAGCCCTTTTATCTCTTTAAACTGGCGGCGCACTTCTACCACTATCTCGCCGGCTGCCTTTCCGACTGCGCGCATTGTCATAGAGCAGAACAGGAACGGCAGCATACCGCCTATAAAAAGTCCGACCAGGACATTCGGGTTCATAAGACTCAATGACATTTCTTTGCCGGATATCAGAAAGACCTGCTCGCGATAAGCAGCAATCAGCGCCAAAGCTGTCAATGCCGCTGAGCCGATCGCGAAACCTTTGCCTGTAGCTGCGGTAGTATTGCCCAAAGCATCCAAAGCATCCGTCCGCTTTCTGACTTCAGCAGGTAAATGCGACATTTCGGCGTTACCGCCGGCATTATCAGCGACGGGGCCGTAGGCATCGGTCGCCAAAGTTATACCTAATGTGGAAAGCATTCCGACTGCGGAAATTGCTATACCATAAAGACCTGCGTTGAAATTGGCCGCACCGCCGGACAGAAAGAAGCTGGCTAGTATCGCGATACCTACTACGATAACCGGTATCGCTGTGGACACCATGCCTACCGCCATACCGCCTATGATGACCGTAGCGGGCCCCGTCAAGGATGCATCCGCTATCGCCCGCGTAGGCTTAAAACTGCTTGAAGTGTAATATTCCGTAGAAAGGCCTATCAGAACACCCGCTACTAAGCCCGCAAGCACAGACCAATAAACGCCTATGTGCTCCATACCCAGGACATGTTTAATCAGGAAGAATGAAAATACGGCAACCAGGAAGGAACTTGTAAATACGCCTTTTCTCAAAGCGGCAAGCAAAACTGACTGGCTCGCCTCTTCTTTGCTTCTGACAAAGAATGTACCGATTATAGATGCTACTACGCCCACCGCGGCCATGACCATAGGCACAGTAACGCCGGCCAGACCCAGCCCTGCGGCAACGCCGAGGGCAGAAGTCGCGACAATCGAGCCGACATAAGATTCGTACAGGTCGGCGCCCATTCCGGCTACGTCGCCGACATTATCGCCTACGTTATCCGCGATAACCGCCGGATTGCGCGGATCGTCTTCCGGTATACCCGCTTCTACTTTTCCTACGAGGTCAGCGCCTACATCCGCCGCTTTCGTAAATATGCCGCCGCCCACTCTCGCAAAGAGCGCCTGAGAGCTCGCGCCCATTCCAAAACAAAGCATAGTTGAAGTGATCGCTGTTATTTTATCTGTTCCTACGGGCACTGCGTGGCCCGTATAGAACCAATCCAGAAAATAATACCATATGCTCAGATCCAGAAGCCCGAGCCCTACTACTGTAAGTCCCATAACCGCTCCGCTTGAAAAGGCTATACGAAGACCTGAATTCAAGCTTTTACGGGCTGCATTGGCAGTTCTGCTGGACGCCTGCGTAGCTATGCTCATGCCTATAAAACCGGATAACCCTGAGAAAAAACCACCCGTTAAAAAAGCAAAAGGAACAAATATTACCAGATATTTTCTGAAAGCCATGGCTAAAAGTATAAAAAATACCACAATAAAAAATAAAGAGACACCTAAATATTGTCTCTTAAGATACGCCTTTGCTCCCACCCTTACCGCTTCCGCTATTTCCTTCATTTTATCGGTACCTTCGTCCTGCCTCATTATGAATATAGCGAAAAACGCGGCGAAGGAGAGGGCCAGTATAGACCCTACCGGCGCTAACCACAATAAACCACTGCCTTGCATCTAATACCTCCTGTTTATGTTTATGAATTTCTATCCATTTTAATACAATCCGCCGAAAAGTCAATACAATTTTGATTGACAAGGGGTAGAATTTTGATAGAATATCCTAAATCATGATAAAACTCAATGAAGAGAAGCGGCAAACGGAAGGCCTGCCGATTGTCAAGGCAAAGAAGCCTGACAGGGTTTTCATTCCCTTATCACAACATATAGGGAAGGCCTGTCAGCCTGTGGTCAAGATAGGCGATTCCGTAAAAACCGGGCAGCTGATAGCAACCCTAACGGAAAAAACGGTCTTCTCCCCCATTCACAGCTCTGTTTCCGGAAAAGTAAAGTCGATACAAGATCACCCACACCCCGTCTTAGGATTATCCAAAGCTATATCAATAGAATCTGACGGACTTGATACCCATGCTGATTTTAAAAGCCGTTCTAAAGAAGAGGTTGACAGGCTGTCTGCCGAAGATCTGCGCAAGATAATATTCGATGCAGGCATTGTGGGCATGGGAGGCGCCAGTTTTCCGACGCATATCAAGCTTTCTCCGCCTAAACCGATTGACAGTTTTATACTGAACGGCGCCGAATGCGAACCCTATCTCACAAGCGATAATCGCATCATGATCGAAAAGACGAAAGAGATACTGCTCGGTGCGGAAATTGTCATGAAATGCTCCGGCGCAAAAAACGCTTACATCGCCATTGAAGACAATAAGCCCGAAGCGATTGAAGCGTTCAAAAAAGCGATGCAGTCCACAGTCCGCAGTCCGCAGTCCGCGAAATATACAATACGAGTAATAAAGTCCGGCTACCCTCAAGGCGGCGAAAAACAGTTAACCAAAACAGTACTAAGACGCGAAGTGCCTTCGGGCAAGCTTCCCTTTGATATAGGCGTAGTAGTACAGAACGTGGCCACAGTTTACGCCATCTATGAAGCCGTCTATTCAGGCAAACCGTTGTACGAAAGAGTAGTAACGGTAACCGGCACATGTCTGGAACATCCCGCTAACCTATTGGCGCGCATAGGGACACCCATAAAAGACCTTATAGACCAGTGCGGGCCCTTGAAGAAGGAGCCCAAAAAAATAATCTTCGGCGGCCCTATGATGGGTATAGCCCAATATAGCCTTGATGCGCCTATAATTAAAAGCACTAATGGCGTGATTCTGCTTGCAGAAAGCGAAGTTGAACCGGCCGAAGAAAAACTTTGCATACGCTGCGGCCGTTGCATAGAATATTGCCCGTTAGGGCTTATGCCCTGCATGATGAGTTTGGCAGCGGAAAAAGAAAAGTGGGATTTAGCAAAGGCTTACGGTTGCATGGAGTGCATGGAATGCGGTGCCTGTAATTACGTCTGCCCGCAAAAGCGGAATATCGTGCAGGCGATAAAACACGCGAAGACGAGGATTAAAAAATGAAACAGATGGCAAGGTACGGCGTAATATTGGGAACAATATGTTTTCTGGCCAGCAGTGTTCTGGCAGTGGTAAACAGCATTACCGAGCCGAAAATTGCGCTGCAGAAAGAAAAAAATGAAAACCTTGCCTTAAAAGAAGTCATGCCGGAAGCCCTTACATTTAAACCGCAATTAAAGGACGGCAAATTATTGTATTATACGGCCTACGACAACGCCAATCGGCTAAACGGTTTCGTTGTAAAATCGGAAGGCAAGGGATACTCCTCTACCATCGAAGTAATGGCGGGTTTAAACCTGAATCTTGAAATCGTTAATATTAAAATCCTTTCTCAGGCTGAAACTCCGGGGTTAGGGACCCGGGTAACGGAACCTGCTTTTCTGGGCCAATTTAAAGGCAGGAACTCAGAAGCGCTCGCTCAGGTGGATTCAATAACGGGAGCGACCATCTCATCCACCGCCGTAATAAACTCCGTAAAAAATAAGATATCGGAATTGAAAGACCAATTACTGAAGGAAGTCCAAAATGCAAGATAGGCTCATCGTAAGCGCTTCGCCTCATATACACAGCGGCGAGACCGTATCAAAGGTAATGTGGACCGTCTTTCTGGCCCTTATCCCGGCAGGCATAGCCGGTGTAATCATATTCGGTTTACCGGCATTAAAAATAATTATTGCCTCAATATTAACCTGCATAATAACGGAAGCACTGATCCAGAAAATGACCAATAAGAAGATAAGCGTTCGGGACGGCTCCGCCGCCCTTACGGGACTGCTTTTGGCTTACAACCTGTCTTCGAGCGTTCCGTTATGGATACCGGTGGCAGGCGGGGTTTTCGCTATGGCTATATGCAAGGGGGCGTTCGGCGGTTTGGGCGCAAATATATTCAACCCCACCCTCGGCGCCCGCGCATTTCTGCTGGCCTCATGGCCTAAACATAT
>JAQUMG010000051.1 GCA_028718265.1 Candidatus Omnitrophota bacterium | reverse complement strand
GATATTTTTGTATTATTTTCGTTAATGTGCTTTCAACGAGAGCCAGCATCTTAGGCGGCACTACGTCGGGATTGCTAATGATCTTTTCGTTAATCTTCGATGCCCTGTATAGCAGTTTCTCCGCGGCGTATTCATCGCCTATAGACAGCAACGAAAGCAGGACAGCTACGGCAGCAAGTATTAGTATTAAATTAATTATTGTCTTTTTCATTTTTCAACCGCTGATTTATTTTTCTCAAGTAAAAAACGCGATACGCAAACTATAATAAAGCAATCTACAAAAGCAGTTATAATGCTCCCTGCTATTGCTATATATAACGTTGCCTCCGGCAATGTTTTGGCAGCCAAAGTATCGGCGTAACCCTTTAAGAGCACTACAGGCAGATAAATCATAAATGGCAAAAGCATTAACTTAAAAACGCTTAAAAAATTGCGAAAACCAAATACGATACTGCCCGTAAGTGCTTTAAGCAGCGGCTTCTTCCATATTACCATCAGAGGGACGGCTGATATCGTAAATACCTGTATAATCAAATTGGAAAAAAACAAGAGAAGTGAAAATCCTAAATAACCGAATCGCGATACTATCTCCGGAATATACTTTGACGAAAAGCGTATAAGCCGCAATGAAATATACGAATCTACGTTTTTCAGAAGAACTACAAGAACAATCAGAATAATGCCCAGTCCGGCGAAAGATAAATATCTCTTGGAAGCGTTTTGTACCAGTGCCTTCACTTTGACAGGCAGTCCTGCAGTCATATTTTTAAATATATTTACCGAAATAGCCGTTAAAAATACTCCGGCGAATATATAAATAGCCATTTGCGCATAATAAAACGACTTTGGCAGTATGATCAGATTGTAAGGATAGTGGACAAATGCCTCTCCGTACAACTTACGTATGATCGGATCGGCGATAAATGAAAGCGGCCTGCGGGTGGAGAAAAAGATCAGCTCAAGGGCCAGACACTCCAAAAATACCACAATGAAGAACGGCAGAATAACGACGGGTTTTTTCGTCATTAATTCAAGCGATGCCATCCAGTTTTTTCGTGTACTACGTTTTTGTGTCATAAGTTTCACTATTATATCATAAAAAGGTTAAAAAGCCAGAAAATATAAAACAAGGGGTATGTCTACGCGAGACATTACCCCTCGATTTACGAAGCCCAATTTTATTGTACAACATTATCCTCTTAAATCACCTGTCATTGCGAGCCCCGAAGGGGCGAAGCAATCTACAATATTTATATTAAGTAGATATAAGTTCGGTGGAAGAGCATAAAAATTTCTTTTTATGCTCTCGCCACGTAAGCATGCCTACAAGGTTCGAGCATACCTCCCCGAAGGAGTTATGCCACGAACTTCCTTCTGACTGTCCTACCAGCAAACCCTATTAAGCCCATGCCCAATAGAAGCATACTGGCTGGTTCTGGAACTGTGGGTGAATAGGTATTCACTATACCAATACCACCATCGATAACCTGCGTTGTCCCTATCATGGCGTAATATTGCGCATTGGTTTTTATCCACATAACCGGACTTAATTTACCTACGCCCAAATGATTTGAAGGCGGAGACCAATCAAATCCTATTGTGGCGCCTTGATTCATTGACCCGCTCCTATCAAAAATATTTGGTAGGGTGCCGGTTCCAGTTAATGCTTCATAGGCCACATCGGTTGTCCAACCTCCGAAATCTGTCATGGTTACACGCGCGATATCATCCTTAGAAGCTGCTCCATTGGTTACCTGATATGCAAATATCAAATAATTGTCAGCAACATCCCTGTAAACCCATTGGTTTAAAGTGCCTGTGATAAAACCTCCAGACCAAGGAGCATTTACTATTGATGCTAACAACGTCTTACCAGCACCGGCTGGCATATCTGCAGTACCAAACGGCTTATTGTCATCGGGTACCAGGTTAACAAGTGCAGCATGAGCTAGAGTTGAAGTTCCAAAAACAAATACTAGCATTAACGCTACAAGCAATAACTTCTTCATATCTTCACCTCCCTTCATTATAAATTTAATATTTATGAATTACTTCTTCCTTCTAAATCCCGCTAAACCAAAAAGACCCAAGCCTAACAGCGACATAGTCGCCGGCTCGGGAACTACATCATTCGTACTCGCCAACAACTGAACGTCATCCGCACTTCCGCTGTAATTCAGGCCGCTGCCATAAATATCTATTCTATTTATTATCCTGGGCTTGTTGGCCAATAAGAATAAATCGCCGCTTGTATAATCAATCCACATACCCCCATCGGCTACTTCCGTATGCGGAATATAGGTAGGGTAGCTGTTGGTAAATAAATAAGAATACCCATGCTGAAAATATCTGCGGTTACCGTCCGTGTCATAATAATCCAATACCACCTTTGCCGGATACTCTTCCAGGCCAAGTGAACCCGGCGCGGCCAGATCCTGATATATAGGAGTTATCTTATATTTTAAAACAAGTGAGTCATAACCTGAAACATCCAAGCCCGATAAACCTGAGCCAAATATCTGCAATGCCCCGGATGCGCTGTGATATGAAGTAGTGCCACTTCTATTACTCCAATCTAAAGTCCCATAAGTAGTATCAATAGCCCCTCCGGGCGCGCTTGACCAAAGGGCCCAGCCGGTTGATCCAGCCGAAAAATCGCCGTTGGTTATTAAATCCACTGTACCTGCTGAAACCGCCCCCTGCGATATAAGTATTCCGAATACTGTCAAAATCGACAATAGTACTACTTTTTTCATGATCTTCTCCTAAATCCCGCCAAACCAAATAATCCTAAGCCAAGGAGTGATAAAGTCGCCGGCTCCGGAGTAACTGTTACCGAACCTTTTATATAGTCGTTCGAGCATGTTGCGGCAGCATAGAAAAAGTTAACTTTGCCATTGATACTCTCCGGGACATCGGATTTATCCAAAGCAAAGTTGATCCGCCAATCAGGATTGGCACCATTAGAATTCCACGTGACAGTTGTATCGTCAATCCACGTCCCGTTCGCTATTTGCACGACTTGGTTTTTGAAATATACGTATCCGCTCGACGGAGCATAATGATTCGATATATACCAACCATTACGAACCTGTCCCGGAGTATTGATGGTCGTATCGATGTTGTAGATACCACCCTTCACTATTGAAGGGTCATGGCCGCTGAAAGCAATGCCGTATTCATATATGAAATCTCCGTTAAGATCAATGGCAAAATCTCCCGGCCTTGTGTACCAGGCACCGCATCCATAGCCAGCTTCCGGATAGTTTGTGAATATGTCAAATACGAAACTGCTGCCCGTATCCGTAATATTCATGCCGTAAATCTCGAAAATCCTGTCTCCTATCCTGTCATAGTTCTGAGCGGGCCAAGCCAATCCAACAGGATCGTCAAACATATACGCTTGAGATACGCCCGCGCAAAACATACTCATTAATAGAATAAAACCTGTTATTATTGTTTTTTTCATCATTATCTTGCCCCTTTTCCTTGTGCTGACACCACTATAGTCCTCAGCAGTATCCTTATATCCACCATGAGGCACATTTCCCTTATATAGAGAAGGTCATATTTAACCTTCTTCTTAACGTCTTTGATAGTTTCATCGTATTTGTGAACAACTTGCGCTAAACCGGTTATTCCCGGTTTTACCCGCAGTCTCTTTGAATAATCAATAATCTGGCTGCTTAATTGCTCCACAAAAACCGGACGCTCAGGCCTGGGGCCCACTATACTCATTTCTCCGCGCAGCACGTTGACCAGCTGCGGAAGTTCGTCTAAATGCATCTTTCGTATCATTCTCCCGAATCTGATAAGCCGGGGGTCGTCTTCCTGCGCCCACATGGGGCCGCTGCATGCCTCCGCATCGATTCTCATGGTTCGTAGTTTATATATGTCGAATGTCCTGCCATTCAGTCCGACTCTCTCCTGTTTGAAAAATACCGGCCCGGGCGAGACTATCTTAATGAGAAGCGCGGTAAAAGCTATGACGGGAGCTGCCAGGATAATTCCGAATGAGCTCACATAAATATCGAAGAATCTCTTAAACTCCTGGAATCGTTTGCGGGCAAACTGAATGACCCAGCCAAAAATTCCGGTTGAGAGAAGTACCATGCTGCCGGGCTCGGGGACGCTGAAAGGAGTGTCGGATTTGTTTCCTGCGTAGGATAAGTCGCCAACAAAAAAGACAACACCGATTATTACCGCTACGAACACCAACAAACGAATTGTTTTGAAATTACTTTTTTTCATTGTTTATTATGCGCTTACAGAATCCACCCTTTCTACTTTGAGTAATAAGCAGTTTTTGTGCCAAGTTGGGATTTTTACAAATATGTTGTGAAAAATTCCGGCGTGTAAGGCATTGGAAATCAACAGGTTAGAACAACAAAATTTGAGGGAATACGGTACTTCTACGACGAACCATGACAATCATTGATAGGCGATATGAGGAATTTGTACAACTTTGATTGGAGTGTTGAAATGGCCGAACAGGTGACCTGGTGACTTGGTGTCGTGGTGACTACATGTTATCAACGACTTTTATTGCTTCAACAAGAAACTTCTTCAGGCTGGCAAGCGCCGCCTCTTCACTGCCCGTAACCGGCATCGACACGCGGATGGTAGCGCCCTTTACTTGATTGTGGAAGATTTGATTGAAGGCAAAATATGCCTGCTGCAGATAATAATTGTCGGTATATAGACTCTTTGCTTTATAGCAATAAAGCGATAATATCCTGTTGCCGTCTTTCTCAGAGCGCATTTTATTGGCAGAGATCATGCGGCCGTCATAACTTATTTTTTCAATACTTTTCTCCGTAATCTCCATACCGCTGCCCATCATGCAGACTTCGGGCGGATGAAAAACCGATCTGTTTGTCTCGGAATATACTATAAACAGCGCCAGCTTTTCATTTTGCGGATTTGCATATTCGCGCAAAAGCACATTCCTGGTCTCCAAGATTTTATATTCCTTTTCGGTAATTTCGAGGTCTTTCCCCTTCCATTCGCCTATGATATACGGAAACTTATTGATATCCACTTCGTCATGCGCCGTCCGCTCACGGAAAAACAGATTTACCGAAAATATGCATGTCACCGCCAGTAAAACCAGTAATACTATATAGCCGATTGTTTTATTCATGTATTATCCTGTGTCATTCCGAGCGAAGTGCCCCCTGTCATTCCGAGCGACTGAGCGAAGCGAAGGAGTCGAGGAATCTTACATAACAGTCATGTTAGATCCCTCGATTCGTACCGCTTCGCGGTACTCACTCGGGATGACAGCACTTTCTCTGTCATTCCGAGCGAAGTCGAGGAATCTAAAATCGACTCGTACAAATCCTTCCATTCTGGATTCATACGATTAATCAAAAACTCCTTTTTCTCTCTTCTCCAATTCTTCAATTGCTTTTCTCGGGCGATTGCGCTGATTACATCCGTTGTCGTTTCGTAATAAACAAGCTGGTTAATGTTATACTTTTTAGAGAAGCCTTGGACAAATCCTCCTTTGTGCTCCCATACTCTTTTGGTCAGGTTATTCGTTACTCCTACGTACAAAGTTCTAGAATAACTGCTTAAAATATACACATAATACTGTTTCATATTAGATCCCTCGACTCGTCTGCCTATGGCAGCCTCGCTCGGGATGACAATTAGTTACCCGACATTTTCCCCATTCGCAACCTCCGCAACCTTACAAATACAATCTCTATATATGAAACCCTATCCTCCGCTTTTGGCCATCAGTCAGTGGCTCTGCAAGCCGTTTGATCACTTCAAAGATAGCGATAATTTCCTTGTCATGCCTGCCTATTTTTACCTCAAGCTCTTTCAGCTTTTCCGCCAACTCCTTATGCGCATATATTATCACTCTGAGCCTGACAAAAGCTCGCATAATAGCAATATTTACCTCTACGGCTCTGGGGCTTGTCAAAACTCCTGAAAGCATTGCAACTCCTTGTTCCGTAAAAACATAGGGTAAATACCTAGCACCGCCTCGTTTTGAGATCACAATTTGTGATCTCAAAGATTCGGTTTCTGCCTTTGTTAGCTGGAACATAAAATCTTCTGGGAAACGCTCTTTATTCCTTGTTACCGCCTGATTTAATACTCTGGTTTCCACTCCATAGAGCATTGCCAAATCCCTATCCAGCATTACCTTTTGCCCTCTGATTATATAAATCTTCTTTTCAATGAACTCTTTCGAAACTGATGTATTTGGCATACTTATGCCCTCCTCTCACATATATATACGCTCAAGGATGGCATTTTCTTTCAAAAAATATTTCTTGCTCTCCTACCACATACCTTACCCATATACCAAACCGGCTTCCTTGCCCTAGCCTAGTTACCTATCCTATTCCGTACCACCTTCATCCTTCGCTGGATCTATAGCTCTAACTACCATCCAAAGCCCGGCAAAGGCAAACACAAACACAAGGAACCCTGTAAAATCATGGAAGAATCCCATGGCTATTTTCCCCCCGTATAAGTCATTGACGGTGGCAATCATAATTATCCTCAGCATATTTGCCGCAATAGCAATAGGAACTGCGGATAAAAGCACAAGTGCCTTTTTCAGGTAAGATGTTTTCATCGCAAACGCAAAAAGCAATCCCAGCGTCAGAAGTGCTATCAGCGAACGCAGGCCACTGCACGGCGCCTCAACGGCGATATAAGAATTCGGCATCCTTATAATACTTCCGTCTCTTATGGAAGGAAAGCCGATGTGATTCAATATAAAGGTTGCGCACTGCGCGGCAAACAACTTAAGTTTAACGGTCAGGTTGCTTATCAAAACGAGCGGCAGCGGCACCATTGTCAGAAGGAAAAATACCGGAAATACGAGCTGACGCATCACCTCTTTGCCGAAGAAGAAGCGAACTAGTCCATATATTACAAAAACAAGCGAAAATCCCGAAATAAAATACACCCTTAAAGTGGAACATATTATGTGTACAATAATAGCTAGTGCCGCAATCCATAGGCCCGCCATCTCGCCCGATATCTTTGCCTTTTTAATAGCATCTCTCCTCTGCCATATAACATATAAGGATATAAGCGGAATCAAAAAGCCGTGCCCGTAATACGACTCCTTGGCCAGCCATCTGTCAGCCATCCACTTCAGTGTCGGAAGGTAGGCTATGAATAGCAGCGTTATGCATGATAAAAATTTTATGAGATTTGTTTTCTTTTTGTCCATTTTTATTCCCTATCTTTCAGCCCGCTCCCAGGTAACCTGCTGAGTTCCGCTTATAAACCGGAAAAAGCCCAACAACAATGAAACATTCATTGCTACAAAATAATATAAAGTCAAAAACAGCTTCAGCTGATGCTTTCTTTTACTTAATAAATACCCTGCAAGTGCCCCTCCGTAAAAAATCGCCTGAAGATAAAACAGGCATTGATATATGTTTCCATGTTGCAGTAGAAATAAATTGATCAATACCAACGCGATTAAGAAAAACGGCACAAGCCACCGAATAACCTTATGCGACCAGTACGCAAATGACGGAAATCCGCGGAAGATATTAAGCATCGGAAGCGTCATAAGCAATGTTTGGTAAGCTCCTGCGCCTATTCTAATCTTTCTCTTACTTTCTTCATGTATACTGCGCGATGTTTCTTCTGTTGCAATGGCGTCCAGCGCAAAGTAAATATTGTACCCTTTGCTCAAAATTTTCATAGGAAGTACGAAATCCTCTATGATAGTGTTAGGTGGTAAAATTTCAAAAAGATTCTTTCTGATCGCGTATATTCCTCCGTTCGCTCCGAGCAG
The DNA here is from genome assembly GCA_028718265.1 of Candidatus Omnitrophota bacterium. The sequence continues at coordinate 2,619 of JAQUMG010000051.1, read as the reverse complement.
GGAGCCTTGCCTACCTTCATATTTCTTCAAGAAAGACTCATATTTCCAGTAAAACCCTTCAAACTCACCGCTGCAATTTCTATCAGGTTTTTTCAATATTAATTTTCCGCAAACGCAACCTATTTTCGGATTAGAGAACGGCTTAACTAATTCTTTTATCGCATCCGCTTCATACATAGTATTCGCGTCAGAAAAAACGACAATCTCGCTCGTAAGATGAGGGATTATCTCATTTAATATATTGACCTTTCCCATTCTTTCGGGAAAATCCCAAAACCTGATTGCTCGATTGGAAAATTTTGCAAATATGCGCGCGGTATTATCTGTTGAACCATCGGAGCCTACGACGATCTCGAGTTTCTCTTTAGGGTAATCGAGTGCAAGACAGTTTTGAATTTTTTCCTCTATAATCTTTTCTTCGTTATACGCAGATATAACCATACTCACGCTCGGAATATACGAGCCATTTGAGTTAACTTCAATAGGCTTTTTGAATAAACTAAACAACACAAGAAAAATAGGATACAGGAAGTAAGAGTACACTATCAAAAATATCATTATCCAGAAAAATAATTTTGCAATCAATAACACATAAGACATATTTGGTATCCTTAAATATCTTTAAATTATTTATTTTTTCCAGTTGCTGAAATAACTTCAAATGCGTACGGCATGCTGTAAAGATATTCCAGCACGCGCGAATAATAAGCCTTCTGATAAATCATCCCACTCCATAAGGGATCATTACTTCTATTCTGGTGGGCCAAGGAAAAATCTACTCTATCTATTATATTCCGACGGTACTTTCTATCCCCTGTAAGCCAATAAGAATATGCCGAGGCATCAAAATATGCGGCGTATGCTTCCTTATCAATAACATAATCTGTTGCCTTAACAATACAGTTACCTACTGCCTTATTAAGCGTAAGTTTGTGGTACTCGATAAGCGCAGGAAGAGTATAGCCCATAATAAACCCCATATGCACTTTTCCTTCCCATCGGTTTTTCACGGGGTTATAATTTTCAAGCCATGAGCCGTCGTCTTTTTGCCCATAGCACAGTAACTCTGCCCATTTATCCGCAGCTTTTTTATATCTTTCATCACCCGTGATTTCGTAAAGCAGAACATCCCCCCAAAGTACATTTGCTATACTTCTCTGAGGCGCTATGTCCGGGTGGCCAAAATAAGTAACTCTTTCCTTCAAAAAGAAGCTACCTATTTCATCTATTACATCATGCGTTCTTTCATCACCTGTTATAAAATAATACAACGCTAAGCCATAAACATTAGTATGTGAGGTTTCTTCATTTCTATCGCCCCAATGATTTCCGTTGTGTCTGTGAATTGAGCCAACCTGGCTATAATCTTCTGGAATTACACTTTTTAATCGTGCGTCATTGGTTACAGTATTATAATGACACGTGTCTATATCCATTATGTGCCGCGCAAGATTTCTGCCAAATAAATAATATTTAAAATTTCCTGTCCTTAAAAATTGTAGTAGCGCGCCAGTATGAGTACCGGTTGTCTCGCAGTTGAACCACCCCCAACGGCCTTCGGGATGCCAGCCCCAATTATCATAGGATTTATCGTAAGCTTCTTTGCGATACCAGCTAAGCGTATCTCCAAAATCGACCATTCCATACCAGCCAAAATTTTCTATCTGCCGGGCACCCCAGTCAAATAGGCGGCTCAAAAACTCCTCCGCGGCATTCAGTCTTTTGTCATAAGGCCACAACCTTCCCATTGCCCTTGTATCTGAAAGCCACTGAGGACTTACAGTAACAAGATCATCTAACAAGAAAGTATCTAGCACCTTGCTCGTTGACACTTCCTCAAAATTACCTTTATGAAAATACAAAAATAGATCGTGAGTTTTTGCTACTCCAAACGCACTGCCTCGCGCAACTGAATCCGGGCCCAAAGCAGATTCTGTGGTCCTGAAATCCAAAACTCCTGCCTCTTTTGGCCACAAATACATGAGGACACAATTATTGACTTTATCTATATGAAAAGCCTTCGGGAACTGCTGCCAAAAATCCTTAATCCCAATAGATATACCCGCCATATTGTCGCTTACGTCTATCCAGCCTTTCAGCTTATCTCCGGATTTGACATCGCTTCCGGCCGCTTTCACTGTATAGCTATTGAAATTGCTCTGAAAGAGGTCAATCTCTCTTTTAAGTTTCTCTTGTTGAACCTGGCCATCTGCTGCATACGTCAGCATGCTCGATTCGTTTATCTTTGTGGGAATTTTTATATATACCGCATCAATAGTTTCGTTCTTGGGTAGTTTTAATCCTTTGTATAAATAATGAAACTTATTTTCCGGATATCCGGTATATACAAAGGTATGTTGAAGCTTTAAATAATCCGTTCCTTCGTATGCATATATCCTCGTTACAAATTGGCAAAACTTCTCGCCTTTTTCAGAGACAAACCAGCCTTTAGCTTTGAGACAAACGCTGACAGGGCCTCTTTCTTCTATTGATAAACCATAATTATTGTCAAGATGGGCAAAATAATCCACACCGTTATGCGTTAAACAAAGTTCGGCTTTTGAAGTAATCATCTCATCTTCTGAAAACTGTCCATTTTTATCAACGTCAATCCAAACA
>JAQUMG010000050.1 GCA_028718265.1 Candidatus Omnitrophota bacterium | reverse complement strand
GTAGATATAAAGACAAATGCGTTCGCCAGGTTATTCGAGGATGAGGGTCCGGAAACCGTGAAGCAGGTCGTCGATTATCATCTCAAGCATACCGGCGTATCGAGGTTCGATAAGTTCAGGTATTTTTATAAATCGTTGCTCAAAAGAGAGCTCACCGATGAGAAATTTAAGGAGCTTTGCGAACGTTTCTCTGCCCTTGTGATGGAAGAGGTCGTGAATGCCCCTTACGTCAAAGGCGGGAAAGAGTTCCTGGATAGTTACAGTAACTCATACAAATGTTTTGTGGCGTCTGCAACCCCGCAGCGGGAGATAGAGGATATCATAGAGAAGAGGGGAATGGGCCGGTATTTCGCCGGCGTTTACGGCGCTCCAAAAATGAAGACAACCGCCGTAAAAGAGGTAATAAGCGGCAATGGGCTATCGGCTGCCGAGATAGTTTATGTCGGCGACGCGATGAGCGATTATTCGGCGGCGAAGGATAACGGGGTCAGGTTCATCGCCCGCATCAAGGACAATGAGGCTATTTTTTCAGCGATAGATTGCTTAAGGATAAGCGATCTATCCGGGTTAGGCTCAATCCTGGGTTCTCTGTAGGATCATATGGTATACGTTATTTTTCCGAAAGATAAGCGAACCATCGAAAAATTCAAGGGCATGCCCTGGTCTTACCTGGGTGCTGACGAAGGGCTCTACGAAGCGGAAGCTATCCTGGGCGGCAATAAAAGGGAATTCATCGGCAAGGGGGTCGAGAGGATAGTTTCCTCGGTAAGGGGTAATTACATTGATTATATAGGACAGATTTCGACGCTCCAAAAAGACAAGGTATTGTGGTATTCGAGCAGGGTGCCATCGAAATCGTCTTCCCAGATGGCCATGTTTAACCAATATGTTTATATCAAATTTATCGAATCTTACGCCGTCTCCGGAGGCAACCATTTGTTTTTGGCTGACGACCTCCAGCTTCTGGCTAACCTTAAACGGTTTCGCCTGCCGGGTATCGAGGTTCAGGGACGGATTGCCCCGGATTATATGAAAATGGCCCTGAAAAAGATCACGGGAGGCTGGCAGTTCTTTAAGTACTTTTTTTATTGGCTGGTTTTCAGGTTGTTTTTATCTTCAGGGAACCCAAAAAAAGGGGATATCCTGCTGCACAGCTTTATCGACAGCAGGGTATTTTCGAAGCTCCCGGGATATAACGACCCTTATTTCGGGGGATTAGAGGATTTTTTAAATAAAAATGCCCAAAATGTTTTCCGTATAACGCCGCTTTTCGTGGATTTTATATACGCGTTTAAGTTGAAGAAATATTTTAAGAACATCTCATTGCTCCTGTCTTATTTAAAGCCGGCTGATTTTTTTCGCATATTTTTTACCAGGATGTCCATTGAGCGCGGGCTTCCTGCCGGCAGCGGGATCAAAGACAAGGAATTATTGGATTTTCTTCTAAAGAACGAAGAAAAGAACGAAAATGAAACAAACGGATTCCAGGCATATCTTTTTTATTATTACTGTTATAGAAACCTCGCGGAAAAATTGCCGGACGGGGCTTCTGTGATATATACATTTGAGAACCAGCCCTGGGAGAAGATGCTTAATCTTGCTCTTAGTAAAAATTTTAAAAAGATCGCCTATCAGCATATGACTATCCCTATAAACTGGCTGGATTACCATGTTTCGGTTTTCGAGAAAAACATGCCTCTTCCGGAAGTGATCCTGGCTTCCGGAAGGATATGGCTTGATTTTTTAAGAAACTACTATAGTTCTTGCCAGATAGAGGACGCAGGCGCTATCCGCCTCAAATATATCTTTTCCGCCGGTAAGGAGAGGCCCTTAAGGAAGACCAATACTATCGTCGTTGCCCTGTCTATTTTCCCTGAGGTCACGATTGCTTTGCAAAGACAGGTCCTTGCATGTTTGGCTACCGGCGAGTTCAGCGAATATAAGTTCCTGGTCAAACCCCATCCGTATTCATGGAGATCCGCTTTACTCACCAAAGAGTTCTTGAAATATGACAATTGTGAACTTACAGGAAAAGACATTAAACTACTGCTGGAAGATTGTTGTTTGCTGGTAACTTCCGCGTCAACAGTAGCATTTGAAGCCTTATCCTTGGGCGTTAAAACATTGTATTTTATCCCTGAAACTATTTCCATAGGGCTCGAATATTTTATCAGAGAATATTTAGAGATCGCTTTTGCCGATAATTTTAAGGAAAAACTGCTTACCGCGCTTAAGACTACGGAATACCCCGTATTTAACGTTAAGGAGTTTTTCTCCCCGGCAGATTATTCGGTATTTTTGAAGCAGGTTACATTTGGCATAGGCCAAGGAACGAATAATAATGAAGAATAGAACATTGATTACTGGCGGCACGGGGTTATTGGGAAAAGCGCTGATCGAGACCAACAGGGGCGCTGGTATAAGTGCCGTCTATATCGGCGACTATTCCATGCAAGACGGGAAACGCGTTACCTATTATAAGGCTGATATATGCAAGAAAGACGCAATGCGTGCAGTCTTCGATAAGACAAAGCCGAAAGTTGTCATACATACTGCAGGCATCGCCAACGTCGATTATTGTGAACGAAATTATCCGGAGGCACGGGATTCGAACGTGAACGGCACCCGGGTTATATTGGATCTATGCAGGGAATATGGCTCGCAGATAGTTTTCATATCGACAAATGCGGTGTTTGACGGCAAACACGCCCCGTATTCGGAAGATTCCGCGCCTTGCCCCATAAACAGTTACGGGAGAATGAAGCTCGAGGCCGAAGGGATCGTCAGGGGAAGTGGCTTGAAGCATCTGATCGTCAGGCCTATTTTGATGTACGGCTGGAATAATAAGCACGAGCGGTCAAATACCGTCACGTGGTTGATAGAGAAGCTCAGAAAAAGGGAAAAGGTAAACATGGTAAACGATGTTTACGAAAATCCACTGTTTAACCGGAGTTGCGCTGATATAATATGGTCCCTGGTGGATTTGGGCAAGGAAGGCCTTTATCATGTCGCCGGGAAAGATGTTGTCAATAGGTTTGAATTTGCCAACCTTATCGCTGAAGTCTTTTACCTGGATAAAAGCCTGATAAATGCGGTACCCGGCAGTTATTTCACTAATTTGGCGCCGCGCCCGCCTGATACGAGTTATGATGTGGGAAAGGTGGAAAGAGAGCTAAAGATACAGTTGCCCCGCTTGAAGGAAAGTCTCTCCTTGATGAGAAGGACAAAAGAATAAATGCCGAAAGTAAGCGTCGTCATACCCGCGTATAATTGCGAGAGGTTCATATCGACCGCTATAGAAAGCGTCTTAAACCAGACCTACGGGGATTATGAGATCATCGTGGTAAACGACGGTTCTACAGATAAAACGGACGAGATCTTATCAGGATATACCTCGAAAATAAAGAAGATATACCAGCCGAATAAAGGCCCTGCCGAGGCAAGAAATACTGGGGTCGCGAATTCCGAAGGAGAATATATAGCTTTTCTGGACCAGGATGATGCCTGGTTACCTGATAAGCTAAGGATGCAGGTTGAGGTCATGGGGAAAAACGATAAATTGGGGCTGGTGTATACAGACACTTACATATTGAAAGATAAGGAATTCAGTATTTCGGACCGCCCGTGCCGGCGCAGTTTTCAAATAAGGCAGCCGCACAGGGGATCGGTCCTCGAATACCTGTTCCTCGATAATTTTATTGCGACCTCCTCCGTGATGGTACGTAAAGAATGCTTTTCAGAAATTGGGATGTTTGACCCTTCCGTTGTGCCCTCGGAGGATTATGACAGGTGGCTGCGCATCGCCGCTGCCTACGAAATGGATTTTATGAACGTACCGCTGGTCAAATTCAGGGACCATATTGCCGCTTTCGCGGGAAATAAAATCGTGACCCTGACCCATATCATAGATGTGCTTAATAAAGCACTTTCTGAATACCCGCATCTCAGGAAGATATTAGGAAAAAGGGCGGATCAAAGACTTTCTTATTTTTACGTATTGCTAGGAAAGACTTATCTTTCGAAGATGTTTTTCAAGAAAGCGTTCCACAGCTTTTATATAGCATTTAAACTCACGGGCTCCCCGCTGCTTCCTTTTTACATCCTATTTTCTTTTATCTTTGAAAGTTTTGTAGATATTTTGAAACAGGTTAAATCTGGATTTATTTTAGGAAGGGGCAAAAAATGGAGGAACATGTGAAATGAAAGTAATTATCCTGGCCGGCGGGAAAGGAACTCGACTTAAGCCTTATTCGATATCTATCCCGAAACCGCTCGTGCCGATGGGGGAATATCCCATACTTGAGATCGTGATAAGGAGGTTTAAGAAGTACGGATTTAATGACATAGTCTTATCGGTTAACCACATGAGCGAGCTCATCAAGTCATATTTCGGTGACGGCAAGAAACTTGGGGTAAAACTCAGGTACCTGATGGAGGATCAACCCTTAGGTACCGCAGGCCCGCTATCTCTTCTTAAGGAAACAGGGGATAATTTTATAGTCATAAACGGCGATGTAATGACCAATTTGGATTTTTCGAAACTCATCGCATATCATAAAGACGGCGGTCAAATCGCGACAGTCGTTTCATTCAGAAAAAAAGTTTCCGTTGATTTAGGGGTACTTGAAACCGGAAAAGGGGGCCTCGTAAAGAGGTACATAGAAAAGCCCACCCTTAAATATGACGTATCTGCCGGGATATACGTATTTAAGAAGAAAGTCTTGGCCTATGTCAATAAAGGGCGGCGCATGGACCTGCCGGACCTGGTGATGCGACTTGTCAAAGAGGGGGAATCCGTGCGGACATATAACCATAGCGGGTTATGGTATGATATCGGCACACCATCCGATTATGAGGAGGCTACAATAAAATTTATGAGGAATAGCAAGCTTTTCTTATGAACAAAGAGAAGATATTAATAACAGGATCTGGCGGGTTTACGGCCGGGCATTTCATGGATTATCTCGGTATTTCCGGGATAAGTGATGACCGGATATTCTCCGCCGACAGGGAACCCAATCTATGCGGCTTGCAGAGGCGGCACTTTATTAAAGTCGATCTTCTTGATAAAGCGCAGACGTCACATATGTTGAAGAAGATCAGGCCCGATCTTATCTTTCATTTTGCCGGGCTTAATTCCAGCAGGGATTATGACGGGCTGCTGCGCGCTAATCTATTCACTACAAATAACCTTTTAGACGCTGTCATCCAAAACGGGATGAACCCGCGTATATTGGTAATAGGTTCAGCGGCGGAATACGGCCTTGCCGGCAACTCTAAAAAACCGATAAGAGAGACAGTGCCGCTTGCGCCCATAACACCATATGGGGTAAGCAAGGCCGCTCAAACTATGCTGGCCCTGCAATATTGCTCAGCGTTCGGGTTATATATAGTCATAGCTCGATCCTTCAATCTTATTGGGCCTGGCCAGACATCTGCTCTTGTTTGCGGTTCGATTGTACGTCAGGTGAAGGTGATATGCACCGGCATGGCCAAGGCTAACAAGAAATTAATAATAGGCAATACGCATACGAAACGTGATTTTGTGGATGTCAGGGATGCCGTCAGGGCTTACTGGCAACTTCTGGCCTGTAAACGGAATATTTCGGGCCAAGTATTTAATGTCGGAAGCGGGCAAGCTAATTCAATTCGCGATGTGGTCAAAATACTGCTTAAATATTGCGGAAGGGATATTCCGCTTGAGCAGCAGCCAGGCAAGATCCGGCAAATTGATATACCGGTCCAGATCGCCGATGTCAGCAAAATTAAGGCCGCCATAGGATGGGAAAGCATGATTCCAATAGAGAGATCGCTAAAAGATATGTATGAAAGCTTGGGGCGATGAAGGTAGCGATAGTAACACCGACTTTACATTACGGGGGAGGCGAAAAGCAAGTCGAATTCCTCGCTCTTGGTTTGAGATCAAAAGGGTATTTGGTTACCGTATATTGTTTTGCGGATGAAGGAGAGATAGCGGATATTTTGAGAGCCGGTGGCGTAAAAGTGATAAGATTATATTCGCGCCTGCTGGCAAGGTTTATCTCAAGAGAAAACATAAGCGGCACAGTCAAAGATGACGGTGTCTTCAGGAAAAACTGCAGCATAACAGGCAGGTCGAGCCGCATGCTTAATGAGTGCTGGTCAGCGGCGAGGCTTTTCTTCATGTTATTGGTTTCCAGGCCGGAGGTAGTCCATCTTTATCAAAATCAGACGAAGATGGCGATCCTGTCCGGCAGGGCCGCCGGGATCAAGAGAATAGTATATACCGAGACCTCGCATATCGGCGATTGGATGTCCTTATCCCAGATTTCGATAATGAGGTTTTTCTGGAAGCTATGCGATTCGATTATTACTCTCTCCGAGACTATGAGGAAGCATATGGTCGAACTCAAAGCGGCAGATGCAGACAAAATATACCTGGTACCTACCATGCTCTCTTTTTCGGGCGCTATCAGGGGAGTGGAAGACGGCAAAGAAAAAGAAACGGTTAGTGTCGGTATAATAGGCAGATTGACTCCCGAAAAGGGCCATATATTCTTTTTAAAAGCGGCAAGTTCTATATTAAAGAGCCATCGTAATGTCAGCTTCATAATAGCGGGCAACGGATATCTCAAGGATGAGCTCGCTGAGGCAGCCAAGCATATGGGTCTAGGCGGAAATCTGGAATTTACGGGTACTTTTAAGGATATATCCGATATTATGGACCGTATCGATATCCTTGTGCTTTCTTCGCTGACGGAAGGCCTGCCATTGGTCCTTCTGGAAGGTATGGCTTACGGCAAGCCCATAGTTGCCACGGATGTGGGCGGGGTGAATGAGCTGGTAGTCGAAGACAAGACAGGTTTTATAGTGGCGCCGAAGGATCCCGAGGCGTTAGCCAATGCCATACTTACGCTTGCCGATGATCCGCAGAGACGGAAGAAGTTCGCGGACGAGGCAGCCAAGCGGTTCAAGGACAAGTACTCCTCCGAAACCCTTATACCGGTAATAGAATCGATATATCACAAAGGTAGAAATTAAAATGAAAATATCAGTTATTATACCTGTTTATAATGAGGAAAGGACCATTAAGGAGATAACGGGAAAAGTTATGGATATCGATATCGTCGATGAAATAGTTATCGTCGACGATTTTTCTAAAGACGATACCATGAAGATCCTGAAAACCCTGCCTTTTAAAAAGGTGAAGATTTATTCTCACGATAAAAACCAGGGCAAGGGCGCCGCAATACGTACCGGCCTTAAAAATGCGACTGGGGATGTGGTTATTTTTCAGGATGCAGACTTAGAATATGACCCTGCGGATTATTCAAAGCTTGTGAAACCCATAAAAGAAGGGAAAGCGGATGTAGTATATGGTTCAAGGTTCCTAAGCAGGGATAGCCTTTTTCATTGTAAGAAGTTTTTTTATTTGACGCATTTTGTAGGCAATAAGTTCCTTAATCTTATGGTATGGGTGCTTTACGGGGCGAAGCTCACGGATATGGAGACTTGCTATAAAGTCATCAAAAAAGAGATGCTGAACGGGATAGACCTGCATGCCAGGGGATTTGATATTGAGCCCGAGATAACCGCAAAATTGTTAAAAAAAGGGGTTAAGATATATGAAGTCCCTATCTCTTATGTTCCCAGAGATTACCAGGAAGGCAAGAAGATCTCATGGAGGGACGGTTTAAGGGCGTTATATGTGCTCATAAAACATAGGATCGAAAGATAAATGGGCAAAGTTGTTTTTGATACGCTCACATTCATGTCAAGGCTCGAGCATTTGAAGTCTTGGTTTTACAAAAAAATAAAACCTTACCTTGGGAACAGGATACTCGAGGCGGGATGCGGGACCGGCAACCTGACTTCTTATTTGCTTGATAAACAGCTTGTAGTGGCCGTGGATAACGATTCCGAGATGCTGGATGAATGCAGGAAAAGATTTTCGCAGGGCCAAAACATAAGATTTACAAAATATAGCTTGACGGACCCCTCGATCATAAAGCTTTCGGAAAATAACCTGGACACAATCGTTTGTATCAATACGCTTGAGCATATAGAGGATGACGCGGCGGCTTTGAAGAATTTCAGATCGATATTAGTAAAGGGAGGCACCCTCATTTTGCTGGTCCCGGCCTTCCAGCGCTTATTCTGCAGCCTGGATAAGGCGGCGGGACATTATAGAAGGTACGGGATGGAAGAGATATCTGAAAAAGCGGAAAGATGCGGATTCTCCGTAGAGAAGAAGATGTATTTTAATTTTTTCGGGGTTATCGGATGGTTTTTTAACGGTAAAATCTTGAAAAAAGAAAAGATCTCCACCAGGTTATTATGGCTGTTCGATCTTTTGGTGCCGTTATTGGATTTTTTTGAGAATTTAATAGGTCCGCCGATAGGTCTTTCTATCATATTGATATGCAGGAAAGATCGATGAACATCTTATTAGTAAAGCCGTATAATTTAAGCGATCATATCCAGCCCTCCCTGGGCTTGGGCTATTTGGCCGAATCTTGCAGAAGCAAAGGACACAAGGTAGCAATACTCGACTGTATTAAAAAGGGCATAAAGGTTGATGCCCTGGTCCGGATGGTTAAAGATACGAAGCCCGATATCGTCGGTTTTCAGTGCTATACATTTGACCTGAAATTCGTTAAACAGGCCTTAGAAGGGTGTAAAAACCTGAAGGCGGGCGTGATAACCATCCTGGGCGGCCCCCATCCTTCAGCAGCCCCTGAGGAGAGTTTCGGCTATTTCGGAGATTTTCTGGATTATATTTTTGTCGGAGAAGCCGAAAGAGGGCTGCCTTTACTATTGGATAGGTTGGGGAAAGGGGTTTCTCATGATTTTTCCGATATACCCGGGTTAGGATGGAAAGAAAACGGACGCGTGCGTATAAATCCACAGGTATTCGTTGAAGATCTGGACAGCCTGGGCATGCCGGCGTGGGACTTGATCCGGCCCGAGGAATATCCCGAGTGCCAGCATGGCGCTGTTTTCCAGAAATTTCCCATAGCTCCTATAATCGTTACGCGCGGTTGTCCGTTTTCCTGCACATTTTGCGCCGGTAATATCATAGGGGGAAAGAAGATAAGAAAGCATAGCATAGATTTTATGCTTAGACAGATTAAATATTTATACGATGACCGTGGTATACGTGAATTCCATATCATTGACGATAACTTTACCTTCGATAAGGCCTATGCGAAGGAATTTTTACGGAAACTCACCGGTTTGGGTCTGGACATAAGCTGGGCTACCCCTAACGGCGTCCGCATCGATTGCCTTGACGAGGAGATGCTCATGCTGATGAAGAAAAGCGGTCTTTACCTGATCTCTTTAGGTATCGAGTCAGGATCCGACAGGGTACTTGCTCTAATGAAGAAGGGCACCACTACAGACAAGATCCGGAAGGGCATTGACATGATCCACCGGTTTAATATAGACGTGGCGGGGTTTTTTATAGTCGGATTCCCGGGTGAAAAACAAGAGGATATCAGGAAGACGATCCGTTTTTCGCTTGATCTGGGTTTAATCAGGGCAAATTATTTTACATATCTGCCTTTCCCCGGCACCGCCAGTTATAAGGAATTAGCTTCCGAAGGGAAATTGAGCGGTGTTGATTGGGACAGGTTTTATTTTATGAGTGCTCCTTATGCAGGAGATGGCCTGAGACAGAGTCAGGTCAAATCTTTTCAGCGCGAAGCCTTCTTAAAATTTTATATGCGGCCGAGGATAATGCTAAAGAATATCTTAGCTATTAAATCTCCCCGGCACTTTAAGTTTCTCCTGAAAAGGTTATTTCATTGGGTAATAATGGATTAATGATGCGATCAGAAGCCGAACATGAAAACAGATTATAAGAACAATAGAAAAGGCGTCATTTTAATCGTTTTAGCGATTTTTATCGTAGCGCTGTTACCGCGGCTTAATATAGCCTTTTCCGCCAGGCAGATCTTCACGCCGGACTCTAATTATTACAATGGCCTCGCTGAGAATATAGTTGAAGGAAAAGGATTTAGCTCGCAAGGGAAGCCGACCACTTACAAGGAGCCATTTTATTCTTTTTTTCTCGCATCGATATATTATATATTTGGCCAAAATTACGGCGTTGTGAAAATTATTCAGGCGGTTTTGGGGGCGATGACATGCGTCATTATTTTTTTAATAGCAAAACGGCTGTTCGATACCAAAACTGCGATTTTGAGCGCGTTAATATCCTGTTTTTACCCCGCATTTATCAAAATTACGGAACTCATGATTACAGAGCTCCTCTACACTTTTTTACTTATCTTGGTTGTATTTTTTCTTTTGAAATATATCCAGGATGGCGGTTATAAGAATCTGATTTTTTGCGGGACAGCCCTGGGGATCGCTTCGCTTACGCGCTCCGTCATAGTTTTGTTCCCTTTTTTGATACTGTTGGTGCTGGGAAAGATTTTTGTTTCTCAAGGTCGCGGTATAAGAAAATATGTCCTAAGCATGGCTGTTTTTCTGGCTTTTTTTATATTACCTATAGCTCCTTGGGCCGTTA
>JAQUMG010000049.1 GCA_028718265.1 Candidatus Omnitrophota bacterium | reverse complement strand
GGGTGCACATTCGCCCGCACATTTAGGAGTCCGCGAGCTTGAGCATAAGATAATGAATGAGGTCTTAATGCCGATGATAAAGGGCCTCGCCGAAGACGGTATTCCGTATAAGGGGATACTGTACGCCGGTATAATGGTGACCGAAAACGGCCCGAAAGTACTGGAATTTAACGTAAGACTCGGAGACCCAGAGACTCAGGCGATATTGCCGCGCCTTAAAAGCGACCTGGTAGAATTGATGGAACGCTCGATAGACGGAGATCTCAAAAAAATTAAACCGGTATGGTACGAGAAGAGCGCAGTCTGCGTCGTCATGGCGTCGGGCGGTTACCCCGGTAATTATGAAAAAGGAAAAGAAATAACAGGTCTTGATGAAACGGAAAAACTGAAGGATGCTATTGTCTTTCATGCGGGCACAAAGCGGATAGCGGATAAATACGTCACCAGCGGCGGCAGAGTGTTAGGCGTGACAGGGCTGGGTGACGATATGGAATCGGCGATAAGTAACACTTATAAAGCGGTCTCCGGAATAAAATTTGAAAATATGCATTTCAGGCGCGATATAGGACGCAAAGCACTTAAATATTCACTTAATGCGAGGTTGACATGAAGAAAATAGAGATTTCGATAGTAATGGGAAGCACCTCTGATCTTGCGACGATGAACTATGCCGCGGATATATTAAAAGGATTCGGTATACCGTTTGAGACGAGGGTCCTTTCCGCCCACCGTTCGCCCGAAGACACGGCAAAATACGCGAAAAGCGCAGCCGGAAGAGGGATAAAAGTAATAATCGCGGGAGCGGGCGGTGCCGCTCATCTCGCCGGCGTAATAGCAAGCAATACCACATTGCCGGTCATAGGTGTTCCCATAAGAACCGCAGACCTTAAAGGCATAGATTCGCTTTTGTCTATCGTTCAGATGCCGGGAGGTATACCGGTAGGTACAATGAGCATCGGCGAAGCGGGCGCAAAAAATGCGGCGGTTTTCGCAGCCGAGATACTTGCCACGACCAACACGGCCATTAAGAAGAAACTGTCAACTTTTAAGAAAAAATTGCAGGAAGAAGTCAGAAAAAAAGACAGGGCGCTTGCCAAAAAACAAAAATAATGCTCGATTTAATGATAAAAACCGAATTAATTAAAATTGATCCGCAGAAGCCCGATAAGACAGCGGTAAAAAGAGCCGCACAGATTATCAAAGAAGGCGGGCTTGTAGCTTTCCCTACGGAAACAGTGTACGGGTTGGGGGCGGATTATCTGAACAAATATGCCGTTGAAAGGCTTTACGAAGTGAAAAACAGGCCCAGAAACAAACCTTTTACCGTGCATATAGCCGATCTGAAAATGCTGGATAAACTTGCGTGCAGGATATCCGGGCCGGCAGAACAGCTGATAAAGAAATTCTGGCCGGGTCCGCTCACCCTGATTCTTAATACGAAAACGGGCGCAAAAATCGGTATCCGTATGCCGGCGAACAAAGCGGCGCTTGACTTTATCTCAGCCTGCGGGACACCGATAGTAGCTCCCAGCGCCAACATTTCGGGTAATAAGCCTCCTACTACGGCGGAGGAAGTGCTCTTTGATCTGGATGAGAAAATAGAGGCGATACTGGACGGCGGAAAGACCGATATAGGGGTAGAATCTACGGTTATCGATCTGACGATCTCTCCGTATAAAATTATAAGAACAGGCGCGGTAAGCGAAAAAGAAATAGCAGGAGCGCTGACAAGTTGAAAATTCTTTTTGTATGTACGGGTAATAGCTGCCGGAGCGTCATGGCTGCGGCGTATCTGGAGAAGAGACTTAAGGATTTGGGAAAAGAAGGCATAACGGTCGCTTCCGCCGGCATAGCACCGTTTCCGGGCATGAAGGCGACTAAAGAAGCCCAGCAGGTTCTTAAGGCAGAAGGCGTAGATATTTCAAGTCACGCAGCAAAAAAGATTACGGATGTGGCGATACGCGAGGCGGATCTGATATTCGTGATGGAAGACGTCCAGCGGCGGTATTTATTGTCCAGAGATCCGCAGACGGCGAAGAAGACATATCTTTTGAAGGATTTTAAAAAAATAGGGCATCCCGACGTTTCCGACAACTCTGACATAGCGGACCCGATAGGCAAAAATATAGATTTTTATAAAAAGACGTTCGCAGTCATAAAAGAAGCCATAGAAAAAATTATAGAGGAAATCGATGGAAAAAAAGATTAAGAAGATAAAAATAGCGGTCGGCTCCGATCATGGCGGGTTTGATTTAAAGAAAGATGTAATAAATTTTCTTAAGGCATGGCACTACCACGTGAAGGATTTCGGCACTTTTGCCCCGGAGAGGTGCGATTATCCCAAGATAGGTTACAAGGTAGCCTCCGGCGTCGCTTCGGGTAAATTCGACAGAGGCGTATTAATATGTAAAAGCGGCCTTGGCATGTGCATAGTAGCAAATAAGGTCCACGGGATAAGGGCGGTACTATTGAGCGAAGAAGAGAGTGCCCGTTTAAGCAGAGAGCATAACGACGCGAACATTGCCATATTTTCGGGCAAGTCGATGAATATAACCAGGGCCAAGAGAATCCTGGAAGTATGGCTTTCGACGGATTTTGAAGGCGGGCGCCACAAAAAAAGATTAGACCAGATCAGAGCTATAGAAAAAAAGATGATTAAGCGCGGCTAGGAGGGCGCATATCGATGTTTGAAGAACTTAAGAAACAAGACCCGGAAGTTTATGAAGCAATAATAAATGAAACGAAACGGCAGAACGGGAATATCGAACTAATAGCCAGTGAGAATTTTGTAGACGTCAGTGTCATGGAAGCGCAGGGTTCTACAATGACCAATAAGTACGCCGAAGGGTACCCTGACGCGCGCTGGTACGGCGGTTGTGAATATGTCGATGTTGTCGAAAAACTGGCAATAGAAAGAGCGAAAAAACTTTTCGGCGCCGAACACGTAAATGTCCAGCCGCATTCAGGCACAACAGCCAATATGGCCGTATATTTTTCCGTCCTGAATCTCGGAGATACTATTCTTGCGATGGACCTCGCCTGCGGCGGACATCTTAGCCACGGCCACAAGCATAATTTTTCAGGAAAATATTTCAATGTTGTGCCGTACGGCGTTAGCAGGAAGACAGAGACGCTTGATTATGACGAGATAAGGCAAAAAGCGAAAGAGCATAAACCAAAATTGATATTAGCGGGCGCATCTGCTTATCCCCGGACGATAGATTTCAATAAATTCAGGGAAATATGCGACGAGACAGGTGCGATTTTTATGGTGGATATAGCGCATATCGCCGGTTTAGTCGCAACGGGCTTACATCCTACTCCTGTACCTATCGCGGAATTTGTGACGTCAACTACCCATAAAACTTTACGCGGCCCGCGAAGCGGATTTATAATGTGCCGGAAAGAATTTGCAAAAGGAATCGACATGGCGGTCTTTCCCGGGCTTCAGGGCGGCCCGCTTATGCACGTGATAGCGGCAAAAGCGGTTGCGTTTAAACAGGCACTTACGCCTTCATTCAAAGATTATCAGGGACAGATACTGAAAAACGCGAAGGCGCTTGCCGAGGCCCTGCAAGGGATGAATTACAGGATCGTATCCGGCGGCACAGATACGCACCTTATGCTTGTGGACCTCACGAGCAAAAGCATAACGGGCAAAGATGCGACAGCAGTGCTGGATAAGGCCGCCATAACGGTTAACAAAAATCTCATACCGTTTGATACTCAGAAACCGACCGTTACAAGCGGCATAAGACTCGGTACACCGTCGGTAACTACCCGCGGCATGAAAGAGAAGGAAATGAAGAAAATGGCCGGGTTCATAGACAGAGTACTTATGAATGCTTCCGACGAGAAGGTTATAGCGGACGTGAGAAAAGAAGTGAAAGAAATGCTGAAGGCATTTCCTTTATATAAGGTGTAGATATGACGACAAAAACGGTTAAAACTCTGAAAAAAGACATAAGAAGGCCCAGCTGGGACGAATATTTTCTGGAGATATCGAATCTCGTTTCCAGACGCGCGACATGCCTGCGCAGGCGCGTCGGCGCCCTTATCGTTAAGGATAAGAGAATCCTTGCTACCGGTTATAATGGGACACCAAAAGGACTTCCGCATTGTTACGAGATAGGCTGTTTGAGGGAAAAGCTTAAAATACCTTCGGGTGAGCGCCATGAATTGTGCCGCGGGCTGCACGCGGAACAGAACGCACTTCTTCAGGCGTCATTGCACGGCGTAAGCGTAAAAGACAGTATATTGTACTGCACGAATCAGCCGTGCATAATATGCGCTAAGATGATCATAAACGCCGGTATCAAGGAGATAGTCATATTAGAAGGCTATCCCGATAAGATGTCGATGGACTTTTTCAGGCAGGCGAAGATTGTCGTGCGAAAAGCAAAGAAATAAGGTAATTCCTTATGAAATGCCCGTATTGCGGGACAAACAAAGATAAGGTAGTCGATTCGCGCTCGTCGAATAACGGTAAGAATATCCGGCGCAGACGCGAGTGTCTGAAATGCAACAAGCGTTTTACGACCTATGAGCATTTGGAAGAGACGCCGCTCATGGTCATAAAAAAAGACGGCAGGCGCGAACCGTTCGACAGGAACAAAATACTCGCCGGGCTTACTAAAGCGTGCGAAAAAAGGCCGGTAAGTATTGAGAAGCTCGAGAAAGTAGCGGACGCAATAGAAATGCAGATCCAGAAAAATTTTGAGAGGGAGGCGAAAGCGTCGGCGATCGGCGAACTCGCAATGAAGCAGCTCCATTCCCTTGACCAGGTGGCGTACGTAAGATTCGCTTCCGTCTACAGGCAGTTTAAAGATATAAATCAGTTTATGAAAGAATTGAAACAACTACTGAAATGAAAGAAGCTCTTTATTACAAAGAAGAAAGCGGCAAAATAAGATGCCTGCTCTGCCCTAATGATTGCCTCATCCCCGGGGGCAAAAGAGGACTCTGCGGCGTCAGAGTCAATAAAGATAACAAGCTGTATACTGAAATATACAACAGAGTAACCTCGGTCGCCCTGGATCCCGTAGAAAAAAAGCCCTTATATCATTATCATCGCGGCGAGTATATTCTTTCTCTGGGGACAAAGGGCTGTAACTTTGCCTGCCCATGGTGCCAGAATTGGACGATATCGCAGGATCACGATACGCCGACGGAAGAAATAACGAAGGAAAAAGCCGTAGAAAAAGCCAAAAAGCTGGGATCTTTCGGGATAGCGTATACTTATAACGAACCGTTCATATGGTTTGAATTTGTGCTTGAATGCGCGAAGTTTGCGAGAGAAAACGGCCTTGAAAATGTCCTCGTAACCAACGGTTACGTAAACAAAGCGCCGCTCGAAGAGATTCTTCCTTATATAGACGCAATGAATATCGATATAAAGTCTATAGACGAAACTTTTTACAAAAAGTATTGCCTGGGTAAACTTAAACCGGTTCTGGAAAATACGAAAAGAGCAGCTGAGAAAGGCGTTCACGTAGAAATCACAAATCTCATAATACCTACATTGAACGATTCGAAAGAAGCAATTGAAACATTTGTGGACTGGATTTTCCGCTCGCTGGGGCCCGAGACACCGTTACATTTTTCACGATACTTCCCGTGCTATAAAATGTCGCTGCCTCCGACGCCGTTATCAACACTCGAGATGGCAAAAGAAATAGCAGATAAAAAGCTAAAATATGTATATCTGGGTAATGTATAGGGCCTGACCCTTAAAGTTCGCTGGAGGTAAGCTATGAAACAATTTTTTGACGAAATGTGGAAGGCAATAAGCGATTTTAAATTTTACAGAGAAGTAAAAGATTTTTCCGCCGGCAAAAGTACGAAGTATATACTCTCGGTAGTTTTATTAATAAGCCTTGTGCTTACCGTGCGTTACAGTTATGGTATGGGAAAGGGCCTTAATATCGCCGTGGAATGGATGAAGAAGAATCTGCCGGTTATCGAAATAAAAGACGGCGCCGCTGTCGTTAGCGCAGAACAGCCTTATGAAATTTTGCAGGACGATTTTGCCGTGATATTAGATACTACGGGCAAGACAACTTCTTTAGACGGCCGTAAAAAAGGCATATTATTAATGAAGGACAAGATCGTTTATAAAGAGAACGAATCCAAAACAGAGATTTACAGCCTGGCAGATATTAAAGCTCTTCGGATAGATGAAAATTTTATGAACGCAATCAGGAAAAATGCCATCTGGATTATATTCCCGTTCCTCTTATTGGGCATCTATCTCTATATGGCCATAGCGAGATTTATACAGATATTATTGTTCAGTCTGATTACAATTTTTGCTTCCGCAGTTACCAAGGTAAAACTTACCTACAGCCAGATTTTTAACATCGGCGCTTATGCGATAACGGCGAGTATGCTTTTCGGCGCCGTAGCGGCTCTCTTTCTCAAGGTAATTCCCGGAGCGGGGTGGGTATATTGCGGCATGTATATCGTCTATTTAGCGACAGGGGTATTAAATTGTAAAGAGGCGCAATAACGCGCTACTGAATATTACTTTGGACGCCGGCTTTTGACTTAAGACCGCTGAACCACTTGTCCAGGGTTTGTGCTCTTTTGACCTCAAGGTATTTTTTCCTGAATTCATCTTTTGTTGCATCAAATTTAACGCGGTCCGCCGGCCTCAGATCTGTTAATTGAGCAACGCACACACTTCTCGGAGTGACCAAAACAGGGCTTATGTCGCCCACCTTGTACTCAAAAACTCCCTTTATGTCTATTGCCGGGCCGATATCCTTTATATAGTCCGCCTGCGTTATATATTCTGATTCTTTTGCAGTCAGGCCGGCCGATTGTGCTGCATTATTAAAAGAGAGGCCGCTCTTTATTTTTGCCATTATCAGTTCTCTGTATTTTTCCATACTCTCTTTTGCCAGATTATTCATTTTATCCTGCTTAATCCTGGCCCGGACCTCGTCTTTTATCTCTTCTAACGGCGGAACACCCGGCTCTTTTTTACCGACAACTTTTATTATATAATTCGCTTCGGATTTAACGGTATCCGGAGAAATCAGAGGGCTGACTTCATTGACTTTCAGCGTAAACGCCGACCTTAAGACCTGCGGGTTCCAGCCGATGGCCGGTATAAGTTCCTGTTTGGAAAAATAACCTGTCTTTTTTATCGGTTTTTGATACTCCTTCGCAACCTTTTCGAAATCCGCATCTTTTTGTATGGCGCTTTTGGCGCGCAATGCCTCGCTATATGCCTTGGCCTGTGCCTGTTCTGCTGTTAATCTTCCTTTTATTTTTTCTTTTGCCTCTTCAAAGCTCTCCGTATGCGGCGGTTTTCTGTCCTCAACTTTTATTATGTGATAGCCGAACTGTGTCTTTACGATATTGCTTACCTCGCCGGGCTTAAGGGCAAAAGCCGCTTCCTCAAATTCGGGTATCATTTTGCCTTTTTCGAAATAACCCAGATCCCCGCCGTTTTCTTTAGTCGCATCCGCGGAAAATTCTTTCGCCGTTTGAATAAAATCCCTGCCGCCCTTTATTTTCTTGAGTATATCCGCTGCCAGATTCGCGTCCTCGACCAATATGTGCCTCGCCCGCACGCTCTCGCCGTGCTCAAATTCTTTGACATGCGAATCGTAGTACCGCTTTATCTGGTCGTCGGTTATGGTTATGCCGCCGAGATATTCGGGGTATCCGAACTCTATGAATTCTATACTTACGCGCTCAGGCATTTTAAAAGCGTCGTAATTGACTTTATAATATTCTTCTGCTTCTTTTTCGGACGCCTCGACTTTATCGTCAAAATCCTTAGGCGATTGCGTTACGTAAGCTATCTTTATTTTGTCATTTTCTTCCTTATACTTTTTAATGAGTTCGTCATCAGTTGCTTCCATGCTTTTGGTGATGCTGTCTATCAGTTTCGCTATCTTTAGTGAGCCTCTCATGTCTTCCTCGAAATCTCTGGGTGAAGTCTGGAAGGTATTTTTTAACAGACGTTCGTACATTTCTACATCAAACCGGCCGCCCCTGGATAAAAACTGAAAACTTCTTATGGTTTTTATTACTTCGTCATCGGTTACTTTTATACGCATCCGCTCTGCCTCGCGCAATAGTATGAGCCGGTCCCATGCCTGGCCGTTCAGGTCCAGCTGTTCGTAGATTTCGTTGAAATTCGGATAACGCATTATAGCCTCATTTTTTACCGCCCGCCAGCTGCTTCCGTAATCCTGATTTGATACTTTTTTACCTAACATCACGCCGGCGTAAGTACCCCCGCTTTTATTCTGCGTCATGCTGCCCGTTCCCCAGAGCACAAAAGCCGGGATTATTATGAGGGCGAGGACGATAAATATCTTTTTTGCGGTATCCTTATTTCTTAATTGTTTTAACATATTGCGTCCCTTCCTGTTCTTTTTCGAGAGTTATAACCCCATATTATATTCAATATGCCGGTATTTAGCAAGTTTTATTGTCTTTAAAACATGCCGTATATATGTTACAATACCTTTGTATAGGCGAGGAAGGCGATATGGGCAGAGACAAGAGATTGGTCAAAGAGTTGCTGGCGATCGGGAGAAAAATAGATAAGTGCAGCCTCGTAATAGGCGAAGGCGGAAATATAAGCGCCAGAATGGGTGACAGGGTCTATATAAAGAGAAGAAATGCCTCAATGGCCGTTGCCCGGGCCGCCGATTACATTGCCATTGATGTTAATACGGGAAAACCGCTGAGCTCAAAGGGGTTACCAAGTACGGAAGTGCCTATGCATCTGGCCTGTTACGGGGCCCGTAAGGATATAGGAGCGGTAATACACACTCATCCTGTTTTTGTGACCACGCTGGGGGTTTCAGGGATAAATTTTGACTCATTATCATACGAGGCGCAGGTATATTTAAAGTCAGATATTGCCGCAATACCGTATATAACGCCGGGCAGCAGAAAGTTGGGGGCAGCAGTAGGCAGTGCTATAAAAAAACATAACGCGGTAATTCTTAAGCAACACGGACTTATAACTGTCGGCAAGGACATAAAAGAAGCTTTTTTGCGTACGCTCGCGCTGGAAAGAGCCGCAATGATATATATATTCTGCAAAGTTTTAGGCAAAAACTTGTAAGCGCAGTCATGGTAACAATATGAATAAAAAGGCCTTCACCCTTATCGAGCTTCTTGTTGTAATAGCGATTATCGGCGTACTTACGGCTATACTTCTGCCGGCTATGGGCAGGGCGCGCGAGGGCGCCCGCCGCACCCAGTGCGCTAATAATTTGCGCCAACATGGCGTAGCATGGTATCTATATCTGGATGACCATAATGGATGTTTTCCGGCATTAGGTGAGCCAAGTGATACTCAATGCGACTCAATGACATTTGGTGGTAAGGCAGGTATGTGCGCGTTCAGTAGCTACCCCGCTGATCTGCGGCCGCTTAACCATTATCTTGATGTAACCGATACTTCTGCGGAGGTTTTTCATTGCCCTGATGATACCATCCCAAGAGAGAGCGCAACATTAGGAGTTTATGCAACAGTATTCGATGCTTATGGAACCTCATATTGTTTTAGCCCTTACATTAATCCTTTCGGGGAGTTTCCATATTCGCCCCGGCCATTAAGTACAATAACTTCTTCTCATAGTAAAGTCTATTTAGAAATGTGTTTTCCTATCAATTTTCCCGGCCATGGCGGGAAGGGAATTGTGACAAGAACTCCTGTTATGGTGCTATTCGTTGACGGACATGTAAGTGGGCCTTATTTATATACCGAGGATTGTGAGCGGTCCGATCCGAATACTGATAAACCAGTATTGATGAGTCCAGACGGGACCTAGGGCCTAAAAGTCTCCTTGACATTCTGACGCTATTCCTATAAAATACATCTATTGTATGTATTTTGGGTTTAAGGGATAAAAGATATAATAGAGGAATCAACATGACGAAAATCAAATTAGGCATACCAAAGGGTAGTCTTCAGGAATCGACAATAAAGATGTTCGACAAAGCCGGCTTCAAAATATCGATCGGCGAAAGGTCGTATTTCCCGTCCATTAATGACGAAGAAATAGAACTGATAATGTTAAGGGCGCAGGAAATATCCAAATATGTCGAGGCCGGAGTCCTTGACTGCGGCATAACCGGTGGGGACTGGGTTCTGGAGAATAGCTCTGACGTAAAAGAGATATGCGATCTTCTTTATGCGAAACGCGGCCTTAGAAAAGTAAGATGGGTTTTGGCTGTGCCCGAAGATTCCAGGATAAAATCGGTTGCGGATCTGGCCGGCAAAAGAATTGCTACCGAGCTTGTTAATGCCACGAAAAAATATCTTAAAGATAACAAGGTAAATGCCGATGTCGAATTCAGCTGGGGCGCTACCGAAGCTAAAGTTACATCGGGCCTCGTAGATGCGATTGTCGAACTTACCGAAACCGGTTCCAGTCTGAAAGCAAATAAGCTGAAAATAGTGGAAACTATATGCGAATCGGTCACCAAATTCATCGCCAATAAGAAATCTTACGAAGATAAATGGAAAAAAGAGAAGATGGAAAACATTACGCTTCTTCTTCAGGGGGCACTTAGATCCGAAGGGATGGTAGGCCTTAAGATGAACGTGAAGAAGGCCGATCTTAAGAAAGTGCTGGAAGTCCTTCCCGCGCTTATGAAGCCG
>JAQUMG010000048.1 GCA_028718265.1 Candidatus Omnitrophota bacterium | reverse complement strand
ATAAAAGGAAGTAATAAGCAAAAGGTATCGCGATAACTACGCTGCGTATTGGACGAGAAGTTTTTGACGCTGACCAAATACTCCATAAGAAAACGTTTGATCCAAGGACCGAGTAACGCGTGATTAATCATGGGACTCCTCCTTCTTAAAAGCATATTGCTCAAAACGACGCCCCGCTTCTTCGAGCAGCGTAGGCGTCATAGTGAGATAGGTTGAAGTTGATGATATGCGAACATGCCCCATATAGACGGATAACACCGGCAAAAGACTTTGAACATCAGCGCCTTGCTTGTACCATGCCGTCAGGCGGTGGACCGCAAATGTATGACGCAGATCATGAAGGCGTGGTTGTTGGTTTGTGTCAGTACGCAGGATTCCTGCTTTCTTACGAATAAGCTCGAAGGCATCTTGAACATTATAGCCATTGATAGCCTTTCCGTTGCGCCCGACAAAGAATGGGGCATCATGATTAACAGCATATCTCTTCTGTTTACGCCATGTCGCGTAGTCTAAGAGAATTTTGGTCAATTGTTTTCCTATAGGCACAAGACGAGTTTTATGGAACTTAGTGTTCCGGATTACAAGAAGCGCCTGGCTTAAATCTACGTCGGCTACTGTTAAAGAGAGCGCTTCGGTGAGCCGCAAGCCTGTTCCATAGAGAAGTAATATGAACGTGCGAGCCACATAAGGATCAAGCATGCCTCTGTTTTTCTGATAGCTGAAGCAAGCATTAAATAAAGCGCGAAGTTCTTCTGTATTGTAAATATAAGGTACAAAAGGTGGTGGTGGTTTTGGTATTGTGAGAGGTAAAGGTGAAGCTTGTGCATAGCCTCGGCTGAGTGCATATTTGTAGAATCCGTGTAATGCATAATACTTACGATGCCAGTTGATGGTAATGGCAGGAGTTGTGCCTCTTAGATACTTGCTGACAGATTCGGTTTTAACATCAGCCAGGTTAGTATCTTCACCTATTATACGAACAAAGGTATTGAGTGTTTCGCCATCGGTACTAAAATGTTCGCCGAGAGCTTTACGATAGCTAATATATTGATTGACTGCGGTACGAAGTCTCATAGCACACCTCTCAAATTAAAGTCAGCGACTTCCCGAAGTCGCAATAGATCAACCTTTGCATAAATACGGGTTGCATCTAAGGTACGGTGTCCCAGTTGATCTGCAATTGTTTTAAGCGGCACACCTTGGTTAATCAACCGGGTAGCACAGGCATGCCGCAGGGAGTGCGGGCCGTGATGCTTGATGGCAACGTTGAGCGGCCTCCAACGGTAAGAGACGATGCTATAGGCACTCTTCAAGGGGAGAAAAGGCGCTTGAATAGTCAAAAAGACTTCGCGATAAGGTGAGTGTTGCGGTCGAACCTCCTTGAAGTATCGTATCAAAGCTTGTTCTACGGTCTGGACGAGCGGGAATTGCTGTATCGGCCCAAGCTTCGAGCGTTTAAGACGAAAGGTTTCTTGTTCCCAATTAAAATCCTCAAGCCGTAAATGGCAAACTTCGCTGTCGCGTAAGCCATAAACGGCAAACAGTAATATAATGGCGCGATCGCGAATATCTGAAGGACGATTTCCTTCTGTGGTTTTAAGAAGACGCTGAACATCTTCCCATGTAGGACTTGACGGAAGCAACTCGTGCTTATAGAGTCGGGGAGCTTGGATGGAATTTGCTATTCCAGTCCGGCACCAACCCTGTAGTTCGGCATAACGAAGAAAAGCGCGCAGGATATTTGCATCAGTACTTATTGTACGCCGGGAATAAATACCCTTATGGAGTTTTTTGATCTGAAGAGCATCCAGTTGGGCAGGTGTAAGATGAGCAAGGAACTGTCCGGATTCTTCTTTGATCTGACTAAAGAATTTTCGTAGCCACTTGCGGCGAATATCGATCGTTGTTTCAGATAAATTTTGTTCTTTTCGCATATAATCAAGGAATCCTACAACTTGCGCTGGGAGTGGTGGTTGTTTAGGAATTTCTAAGCGGCCCAAGAATTGTAACCAGTGCTTGGCGTGGCTCATGAAACGGTCTTTGCATTTGGAATAGGAAATGCCTTTTAAACGGCACATTCTATAACGCGCCCAACGTTGCGCAACGGCATCAAGTTCTTTAAATGTATAAATATGACCGTCTTTCTTAAGATGGAGATACTTAATAATGATCAACTGATAGGGTGCAATTTCGAGAAGAAATTTGCGCACTATTTGCTGCTCAGTGCGATAAGTAAGGTAGCGCAGACGTTCTTCTAAAAGCGGCGCATTGAGGTAATGTTCTATGACCTTGCGGCGTTCAAAAAGCTTATCAAACATAGTGGAGCCTCCTTTCTGGTTAGGTTGGCTCTACTATATAAGAGAAAGGCGGAAAGAAGAAGAATATTATGTGGCGTAGAATCGGAAAAAGTCTTGGTTGGTAAATGCTGATAGCGCATTAGACCACATAATCAGCAACGCCACATAAGAGAACTGGTACAAACATTTAAGCGGCTATCTTTACACCGAGGGCGTTCAATATGTCGCGCAGGAAGGTGGTGCATATTGGCTAATTGATAAAATACTGCTTACTACCAGAGCGAAAAATAACTTACAGGAGTTCGGAGCCTGGAAGCTTATGGTTAATGAAGATAAATCGGCAATTTTAGTCTGTGAGGATGGCAACTATCACGAGCTTTACCGGGAGAAAATCGAATGGACAGATTTTCCGCTAAATAAGATTGATCTATGGTTTGAGCATGGCGTCCTAATCCTGCCAAGTGAACACTAAAAAAGATAGCAAAAAATGGAAGATTGACCCCAAAACTGCGTCATTCCTAAATAAGCCGTATACAAAGAGTCTTTCTGTCGCTCCGTATTTCTGGGCCGCTTTAAGAGGTTCACCTCTCGCGATAATAAGGGTTTACAATGGGGAAAAGGAAGTATAGAATAAGTCTATTACAGAGAGACGGTAAATGAGATTCACATAATAAATTTTAAGGCAACTTTCCAAAAGATAGAGGGTTGTCTTTTTTCATTTAAGGAACAGTTTTATCAAAACTCATTGGGGTTAAAGGGATTAAATAGAAACGGTCCTTAGTTTTAGGATGAGAATAGGAGGTAAATGAAATGCCAGATGATAATCCAGTCAGTGTTTTTGTAAGTTATGCCCGCGCTGATAAAAGATGGTTAGATAGGTTGAAAATTCATTTAACGCCCCTACATAAACAGTATGAAATTGATATTTGGGAAGATACAAGGGTAAAATCAGGATCAAAGTGGCGCAAAGAAATTCAAGATGCGGTAAATAGAGCAAACATCGCTGTGCTTATAGTGAGCGCAGATTTTTTAGCATCCGATTTCATTCGTACTAATGAGTTGCCACCTTTGTTGAAAGCTGCCGAGGAAGAAGGCGCTTTAATATTGCCCATCGTTGCTAGCCCAAGCCTTTTCTTATGGGACACTCATTTATCTCAGTTTCAAGCAGTAAACGATCCTTCAGAGCCATTAATTTCAGCTCGTGACGGAGAGCGAGAAGCAGTTTTTCTTAAAGTTGCAGAAGCTATTCTTGAAAGGGCTGGGATAGCTCGGAAGCGAACTCCATCCGTTACCGCAGGTAATCAAGTTAAAAACCAAGAAAATTTTCTCGAACATAATGTATGGAATAGATTAATAAAAATTGGTGACTGGATTTTTGATGAAGCCAACTCACGAATAATCGGCTCTGGTCAGCAAGCTTATTTAATTTCAAGAGATGAATATGGTGATAAGCCATTTGAGATTAACGCGAAACTAGAATTCACTAACTTTGATTATCCGGTTAAAGGGGAAAGTTTAGGCATGAACGCGGGAATAATCTTTGGCTGGAAACAAGATAAAGAGTTCCCCCGTTATTACAATATCTTGATTTCTGGTTCTGATATATTGCTTGAGCGTATAGGTTTCCAGGGTGGCGCAACTCACCGTGATTACGAGCATATTACAGATGCGATTGAATTAAGAATTGAAAAAGGAACAACATTTGATTTTAGAGTATTGGTGACTAAAGAAAAAATTGAAATTTTTGTAAATAACCGTTCAATCTTATCAATAAAACGACCTACCGGCGTCGTTGGGAGAGTTGGGATAAGACCTTGGCGGAGCAAGATGGACTGTACGTTATTTACTGTAACTGAATAAGATTAATAAATGATTTTGCTAGTTAATGCTAATGTTTGGTATTAAATTAAACGAGATTATTTATGCGAAAGAGTCTTGGAAATTTTTTTCACGAGTTAGAGCTTTATGAAGATATCCATTCTGGCAATAGGTATAAAAAGGATATCGCAGAGGCGGTTTTTAATTTTCTCAAAAAAAATAATGAAAGCAACGCCTATAAAGTTTATACGTCATTCTTTAATGCTTAT
Source organism: Candidatus Omnitrophota bacterium (assembly GCA_028718265.1). The sequence continues at coordinate 6,400 of JAQUMG010000048.1, read as the reverse complement.
TGGATAGGAATTCAGCATCCCGATAATCCTTTTCTTAAGCTTCAGGACACTTTAATAAAATTTGAAGAAAATGCCGGTCGCTTAATTGATAAACAGCGGGACCACTATGTACATTCAGTAAATGTTTTTATTCTTGGGTTAGCTATTTATGCTAATAATGCTAAATATAGGCAGCTATTTAATAGCTACGCCTTGAATGCGGATTATCCAGATCACTATAGTACAAGGCATGAGGAATTCTTCTATCGTTGGGGATTAGCGTCATTATTTCATGATATAGCTTATCCTTTAGAAATCACCCTTAAACAGGCAAATCAATATTTTGATTTTGTTTGGAGTTACCCTAAAACAACAAAAGTTAAGAATAAATCATTCATTGATTTTCCTAATTTTAATAAGTTTATAAGCCTGCCATGTCTTACTCCATCAAGAAGATTTAGCCTATCGTTTTATCAAAAATACCCTCAGTTTAGTAGCCTTAAAAAGTGTAATGCGATAGATTTGTTGGCATATTTAATTTCCGGAAGCTTAGGCTTAAAGCAGGGGGATTTGCTAAGATCGATAGATAGCTTTGCTGCAGATATGAAAAGAGGGGGATTTATTGATCATGGGTTTTATAGCGCAGTAATAATGCTAAAGTGGTACCATTTTTTGTTGAAAATTACCAAATGGAATCCAGCATATTTTTTCTATCCGATTTTAGATTCGTCTTCCGCCATTCTTTTACACAATTTTTATGGTAAGGTTTTAATGAAAAAGCCATTTAGGCTACGCGCTCTTTCTGCATCGAGACATCCCATTGCATTTTTGTTAATTCTATGTGATGAATTACAAGAATGGAATAGGCAGCCATATGGAAGTCATGAACCTCGAATGATTGCTGTAAATAAGATTAAGCTTTCCTTTAAACTCCATTCGCTCAAGCTGACGTATGTAGGAGAGGCGTCAACAATAACACAGGTGTTCAAGAGAGCGTCAATAAATTATAAGGAATTATTTAAAAATGGAATAATAATTAGAGGAGGTGGATAGCATGGAAAAGGTAAAAGTTTTTGTTAGTTTTGATTTTGATAATGATAAACATTATAAATTTTTACTTGAAGCATGGAACGCTAACGCCGATTTCAACTTTACTTTTGCTGACAAAACGCCCGATGAAATTAATAGTGATAATATCGGCAGGATTAAAGCGGCTTTGTCCCAAAGAATTAATGAAGCTAATTATACCTTGGTTGTCATTGGCAAGTACGCTAATAAGGAGCATCCTGATTCAGAGCTAATAGGAGAAATTAACTGGATTAACTGGGAAATTAAGAAGAGTATTGAGTTAGGCAACAAGTTAGTGGCTGTTAAGATTGATAAAAATTATGATTCTCCTGAGGCGATATTTGGTGTCGATGCATCTTGGGCAATGAGTTTTACTCAGGATGCGATTATAAAAGCCATCAAGGCAGCAAAATAATAAGGAGGCGAAGGCTATGGCATATCGAAGCGGAACATACGTTGCTTTTTATGCAGAAGGTAAAACTGAACCAGACGAAACAGATATGAAATACTATAATTTACTGCAAGCTTGGGATAAGAATAAGGCTTTTGATTTCTCTTTTGTTAATAGTCATGAAAAAGCTAGCGCCGTAAGAGATACGAGCAAAAAGATTACATTGGAAAATACCTTGAAAGAGCGGTTAAGAAACTCAAAAAATATGATTTTAGTTATTGGTAAGACAACGAGGTTAGATAGGGACTGGGTTCCGATGGAGATAGAATATGCGGTAGAAAATTGTAAAATTACCATTATTGCAGCTTATCCAGGATACTTAAATATCCGGGCTCCTCAGCAACTTTCTTTGTTATGGCCTACTGCGCTTAAGGAACGAATCGAAAATAATACTGCTCATGTGATCCACATTCCGTTTAGAGAGAAGCCGATTATTGATGCAATTTCGCAATTTGACTATAACAAATTCCCAAATGGTGGCGGGCTAGGGCATTATAATGATGATGCCTATAGGAGCTGGGGGTTGTTAACCTGAGGACAGTAAAGTTAAGTAATATAGATTTACTGTCCCTAAGTTAGTTAATTATTAAGGCGGTATAAAATGGGTGCTGATGGCAAAAAAATAGTTACTCTGATTCAAGAATTTCATAAGTTGCCCGAGCATGCTCTTTATAAGTCACTAACCGGTTTTAACATTTCTCACTATATATTTAATAAAAACTATTCAGAGCTTCTAAAAATTATAGAATTTATAACTAATAACCCAGAGTCTGAATGCTTAATGGACATACGAAATCGCGATCAATTAAATAAGATATTCGAGGAGGTAATTAGATTAATTCACAATTTTGTAGCATCAGCAATATCATTAGTTGATCACACAAGAAACATATATAAAAAATTATATAGTTCCAACGGGAAATTTCCTGATTATCAAGACCGGATTAATGTTGAGTTCGCTAGCGATCCGCTAGTTCAGTTTGTCCACTGTCTCCGCCAATATTGCCAGCATTATCGAGCACCGGATATTTCATTACAGGTTTCTTTTACCGGTGGAAAAATGAAAAAGACGGTAAATTTACTAAAAGAAGATTTAAGAATATTTGACTCATGGAATGCAACTGCAATAAAGTATCTAGATTCAATTAAAGAGCGTGTAGATGTATATGAATTAATAACCATATATCATAAAAAAGTACTAGATTTTCATGTTTGGTTTAACTCCAGGCAGAAAGAAATCCATAAAATAGAGTTTGATTTGTTAAGAAAAAAAGAAGAAGAGCTTTTAACGGCACAATTGGATCATTTTTTAGATACGGCTCTTTCTATCAAAGAAAAATCCAACAGTGGAGAAGTAGACATATTTTACGGCATTTTTAATTCCAGAGATTATAAGGAATTAAGCGGTATGCCTATGAATGAACCAAAGCGATGTGCAAGAGCGATTGAATTAATCGAAATGCACCTTCCTGTTTCTGATAACATAAAAAAGAAAATAAATGCTTGGTATAAAAAACAAAGCCAATAAAACTACAGGGAAGGAGAATACTATGAGAGCTATTATTGCGATTCATGGAATCAGGAGCAATAAAAAGGATAATTGGATTTACAGTTTTTGTGACTTTGCTAAGGCCGATCTTCGTTTTCAAGGAGATGTTGTCCTGCCTTATTATTACGGATTTTTACCTGCTATAGATAGTGTTAATGGATTTGATCGACTTAGGTTTATTCGCGGATTTATGAAGTTTTTACGAGGTGTTAAAAGTGATTATCCACAAGCAGACCTTAATATTGTGGCGCATAGCTATGGTACAGAAATAAGTTTTCAGGCCATAAAAAGAAGTGGGGAAGACAGTGTGAAAAAGGGGCCGATTTTGGTTAATAAGCTTATCCTAGCGGGTAGCATTGTTTCTGCTCATAGAGAGATTCCTTACGCTGATACACTTCGAGCAGGAAAGATTAAAGAAATGCATTGTTACTGTAGCTATGAAGATGAGGTTTGCCGGTATAATCCTTTCGGGCATTCAGGTTGCTTTGGATTCCTGAAGCACGTACATGATCCTGTTTGTTATCCAAAACCTTTTGATGATTTAAATATTTTTAATCATCAGACAAATACTCTGGAGCATTGTGATTATTTTACAAAGCAATATGAACAAAAATGGCTTGATATCATTGCTAAATAGGAAAAAGGTGCCAATTCATTACAATAACATAAAGGAGTTTAATAATGTCTAAAAAGAAAGGGTTAGCAAAAGAAATATTGAAAAGTAATTTACGAAATAAAAAAGTATATTATTATGTTGATTCCGAATCTGGCATTAAAATAAAAAGTAGGGAAGTTTTTAAAACTTCTTCAAAAACGATTCAGTTTCCCTTTTGGCCTAACGATGGAAAACCCAAGTATCCCTCGATAAGAAAAGTAATTTGTGAAGGTCTGCCTGAGCCTCTTCCTAGGGGTTTTTATAAATCTTATACAAAAGGGTATGGTTTTACAAGAGAGTTCAACCCTATAATTTACTACTTAAATAACTCCTTTCCCCAAATAACAACAGTTATTGTATCGAAAAGTGCTAAAAGTCGCTTCGTTGATAATAGAAAAGTTATTTTTAATCTTAAGGATTTTGAGAATGCCATTCCTCAGGTAGCCTTTATGTTGGGCAATCATAGAGAACAAAAGGATTGTTTAGCAAATGACATTCTTTCAAAAATGTTTCCAGGAAAATTTACAGCTAAAGCTACAAAATATCAAAAAGGGCAATTAAATGCTTTTATCTCGCAGCATTCACTAAAACCAGACGAGCTCTCGAGTGAAGATGTCAGAAGTATTTCCTCTCTTTTTGCCTCGTTACCCTCAACTCATGAATTCATAAAAAAGAAAGGCATACTATCTACTAAAGAATCTGTCGACAGAATTTTTATTGAAGATATTCTGCAGAGATTTAATGATCTGTATTCCCAAAAAACAGAAAGTCAAACCCTGGAGAATAAATGGCAGGAATTTTTTAAAGATAATATTTTGTATTTTAACTTTGGATATGTTGATTTTTTTGAAAAAAGTAGAATACAGGGTGATATTTCTACTGAAATTCCCGATTTTACAATACTAAATATTTATGGATATTTAGATGTATTCGAAATAAAAACGCATTTGACAAAGCTTTTAAGTTTTGATTCCCAAAGAAAAAATTTCTATTGGACCTCAGAAGCAAGTAGGGCAATTTCACAAGCAGAAAATTACATAGATGCTATTACAAAAGAAGAGTTAAAAATATGCAAAAACATATTGGATGAATATAGCTATAATATTAATGCAGTTCGTCCAAAAGTTTATATCATTGCAAGCTCAAGAGACAAGTTAGCTGGAAGCAAGACTTTAAAATACCAAGGTAAACTTAAGAGGAAACTAAATAATGATTTTAGGCGGTTAAATAATTCGCTGAAAAACATTACTTTTATTCTTTATGATGAACTATTAGAAGTATTTCAAAATACCCTAAAAAGGTTGCAATTAAAGAATGCAGAATAAACAATCATGATAGTTTACTAGAATAGCATTGAAATAGAGCAATAAAACTGACATATTTCAATTGTAAGATATTCTCCGAAAAGAAGTAAAATGGGGAGGGAGCGAATGAAGAAAGTCAGATATGTTTGTAAAAAATGTGGTCACAAGTTTGTAGCCGAAGTCTTTGAACTAGGAGAAGCAGAAGAAAAAAGATTGCCTACAAGACCAGTTCTATGTGAAAGATGCGGAGGACCCGTAGAGAGAAGCTAAATTTATTTGATAAACTGCTACTCGTTGGCGTGGCTTGATTAGCAATAAGGTCTATTTTTATTACATTTTTGTCTTAAAATATATATAATATTTCTATGGACGGGAAAGATATATGAATCCAGAAATTATTTATACAAACTACAGAGATGAGGCGTTTGCAGAAAAATTTTCTGCAGATGCTTATTTTTCTTTCGTAGCAATGCCTTAGCGGACCCTTTTAGTTATCATTCAAAAGAGGTTTTACAAAAAGTTATTCAAGAAGCAGCAAATTCTGCAAACAGAGAGCGGACAGGAGAAATCAAACAATTTTTATCACCTGAGACTGCTTTGGAAATACCAGGAACAGCTAACGTTATTACAGAGGATATTGTTAAGAAGATTCTAAGTTCGCATTTTTTTATAGCTGATTTAACAGGAGGAAATGCGGGAGTTTTGATTGAAACCGGTATTGCAATGGCATTTAAATCAAATTCTCAGATTATTCTTGTTACTCAACATTCCTTGAATGAGTTGCACTTTGATATTAGAAATAATCGAGTTATCTCTTACAATCCAAATGGGAACGTTGACGAAATTAAGAAAGCACTTTTATTTGCTGCTGGAAGTTTAGAAGAAGACCGGAAGAAATATGTAACACAGGTTTCCAATGGGCTTACTATAGATGCAATTCGCACCGTTCATTTTTATGCTCAAATTTATCAGAATCCTCAGGTGGAAGCAGGTCAACCAGGTCTTTTCGGGAAATGGGATAAAGAAAGACGATTACAAGGCAATATACCGGAATTTTTTAAAGGAGATTATGGCGAGGATGCTATTCTAATGTTCCAGTTGACTATGCAAGAATTATTAAAGAAGCGCCTTTTTTGGACAGATTACAAAAGTCGGCTGGAGGGAGGTGTTGAACATCACGGCTGGGCAGCTCATTTAACGCGACTTGGATGGTTGTTGGTCAAGAATCTTTGGCCTCACTATAAGTCTGATTATTGCCATCGTTTAAATTAAAAAGAATAACATTTAGAAACGCGCTATTCTTTCTCCTTTTCTCAAAACTGTGCCATTTCCAAATACCCTGTATACAGAGAGTTTTTCTGCCGCGCCGTATTTCTGGGCGTCTCTCCAGGGTT
>JAQUMG010000047.1 GCA_028718265.1 Candidatus Omnitrophota bacterium | reverse complement strand
ACCCGGCCCCCACGCGATGCCAAGGCCGTATGCTATGAGCAGGGTCGTAAACATGGGGCACCACCTGAGGTTGTCCGATATCCAGGGCGCTGTCGGCCTGGCGCAGTTATCGAAACTTGACTTACTTTTAAAGACCCGGCTTTACTGGGCAGGCCGTTATGATTCGGCTCTAAAAGAGGCGGATGAGCTGATCCTTCCTTCGGTGCCGCGAAAAAGCTGCCATACGTATCAGTCTTATGTTGTGCGGCTGAGAAGGGGCGGAAAGAAAAAACGCAACAAAGTCATGGATTATCTCGCAGGGAGGGGCATCTGGACAAGACCCGGCACCCACGCGGTTCACCGTTTGGAAGTGTATAGAAATAAATATAAAATCAGGCCCGGCGAATTTCCCAATGCAACGAAAGGGGAAGACGAAACCATAGCGCTGCCGCTGTATCATTCCATGCACGAAAAGAATTTTAGGTGCGTAATAAAGGCAGTTAAAGACGCCTTTCTGCATACAAAATAATTGATCAGTTTTTGGAGTTTTACGATATGATAGTGCCGTCAAAAAAGCAAATAAAAAAGATGTTACAGAATAATTCGCCGGGATGCGAAGATTATATCGTCGCTTTGCGTAAAGCCATTTTGCGCAGCGAGAAACTTCTCGGAGAGAAGAAGATCCCGCTCCCTTCATCTCATAATCCCGAGTCGATTATTTCCGACTATTCCATAGGATATAGTTGCAACCTTGCCAATAATGCGTATGGATTCTGTAAAATTGCGCGCAAGAACGGATGTAACGCCAAGCTGTTTTTGCAACCAAATTTTATCGACACGGTCGTTTTATCGCTGCCTATCTGGGATGAGGTTTATTTTGTAAGCGAAGCGATGCCGGACCAGTCAACGGTATTGCCGAGCTGGGAAAATCCTGATTTTGTAAAATCATCTTATTGGGACCAGGCATATGTTAATAATATGCCTATAAATTTTGAATACGAGAAGTTAAAAGACTTTTTTAAGGATACCCCCGTTGCGATATACGACCAGATATCGTATCTAATGAGCTATACCGTTATACCTCACCGCGACCTGCTAAGGCATTATAATTCCGTAGACATATTGCATGTAAGCGGCCTGCATATCGGCGTCGCATCGTTTACCACCAAGCCATACGTTACGTTTCCTTTCGGGGGAGATCTCTTTATAACGCCGTTTGCTGACAACGAAGCCGGATGGATGCAGAATCGGGGGTTCAAGAATGCGGACCGGCATATCGTAAGCGGAAAGATCATGCTGGAATATATGGAAGCACTGGGCATATCACAAGGTAAAATCGATTTATTACCTCTTATGATAGATACGGATGTCAATGCACCGGATCCGGACAATAGTTTGCGGAAAGACTTAAATGAGAAATATCCGGATAAAGTTATCTTCCTGGCAGGCGCGCGTCAGAATTGGGCATGGAAAGGCAACGATAAATTGTTCAGAGCCATTGCCAGGATTGCCGGGAAAGACGAGAGAGCCGTTTTTCTGACCGTGTGGTACGGACAGGATACGGCAAAGTCCCAAAAACTGATAAAAGAACTGGGCATTGAAAATAGGATAGTCAAGATCGGCGTCGTGTCGAAAGCGGCGCTAAGAAAATATATCAATGCCGCGGATGTCTGCATAGATCAATTTACTCATGGCGGGCTTGGCACTTTTGCTCTGGAGAGCATGAGCTGCGGGAAGCCGCTCGTTACTTATTATGACAGGGCAAGACACTTTGACTTTGCCGAAGATCCGCCGTTAAATAACTGCTTCACCGAGGATGAGATATACGAAAAAATTACGTTTTGCCTGGCAAACGCGAATAAGCTTGCGGACATGGGGAATAAACATCGCGATTGGACAAAGAAATATCACGGTCACGAGACTCTTTGGCCGGAATATGACACGGTGTACAAGAAGGCCCTGAGCGATTCGAAAAATAGAGGGTGAGGAAGGTTGAAAATGGTTAAGCGGCGGTGTCTTGTCGTAGGAGCGAACGGATTGATAGGCCGTTGTCTTTTGGATTTACTTACGGATAAATGGCAGGTAGCCGCTATTTCCCGTAAGCATCTTCATGGCAGGGACGACGACGGCATCACATGGATTAACTGTGACTTAAACAACCGCCTGGATATGCGTTTGCTTCCCAAGAAAACAGATGCAGTCGTTTATTTGGCTCAATCGGACCATTTCAGGATGTTTCCTAAGCGCGCGGATGACATATTTAATGTGAATGTGGCCGGCGTGCTCGCGTTTCTCCAATACGCGCGCCGGGCGGGGGCGGGCACATTTATCCTGGCGTCATCCGGAGGCGTGCGCGAAAGCATATGCTGCGATTCCTCGAAAGAAGTGCTGAAGCCCGTCGAGTGCGATATAGAATTTTATCACAGCACAAAACTTTGCGCTGAGCTTTTGGCCAGGCAGTATGCGAAATTCTTCAATATCATTATTTTAAGGTTCTTTTTCGTATATGGGCCCGGCCAGCGGAAAGATATGCTGATTCCGCGCTTGATTAGCGCCGTAAAAGAAGGAAAAGAAATCATTCTTCACGGCATTAACGGAGATAAGATCAATCCCATCCATGTTTCTGATGCCGCAAAGGCCGTTCGGGCGACTCTTGAGTTAAAAGAAAGCCGTATTATTGAAATCGCCGGACCAAAAATATATACGATGCGCATGGTAGGCGAAATTATTGGCAGGTGCACGGGAAAGAAGCCGGTGTTCCGGGTGAGATACGATGGCAGGCCTCGTCGTCGCATTGTAGGGGATATTACGCAAATGTCCAGGTATCTTCACGCGCCGTCAGTGGCATTAAAAGAGGGCATAAAATCGGTCAGAGGAGAAGAATAATGTTTTCAAAGGAGAAGGGATTAAGGCAGAGAGCGGAAAAACCTAAGGCCGAACAGACGAAAGAGAGTTTCGATTTTCAATGGGAGACGATGCCGAAGGGGCGGTGGAATCTTGAGAACGAAGAATTCCGCAGGGAAGCGACCGGATACGTATGTCAGTTTACAGCTCTTCCGGCTGAATGGTTCAAGGGAAAGAAGGCTCTGGATGCCGGGTGCGGAGGCGGAAGATATTCATGGGCATTATGTAAATTAGGTGCGGATGTCTTATCGATAGACCAGTCAGCTCACGGGTTGAAAAGGACAAAAGAGGCGTGCAAAGATTTTCCCGGCCACCGCGTAATGCAGGCCGACTTATTGAAGCCGCTTAATATAAGCGAGACATTTGACCTTGTGTGGTGCTATGGCGTACTTCATCACACAGGTGATACTTACGGCGCATTTAAGAGAATTACTCCGCTTGTCAGGAAGGACGGCTTCATATTCCTCATGATATACGGCGAGCCGAGAAAGGGTGTCATCGGCGATTATGCGGCTGTGAATGAATATGAATACTGGAGGCGAAAGACGCGCAATATGACACTTGATGAGAGGCTCGGCGCCGTAAAGAAGGCCATGAGAGAAGGAAGGTTCGCGGTTAAGGGCGATGAATATATTGAAGGATATTTTGACGCGATATCACCTTTGATAAATGATCTTTATCGATTTGAAGAGATAGAAAACTGGCTCCTCAGCGAAGGTTTTTGTGATATCAGGAGGACAGTGGAAACCAGGAATCACCACATTGTGGCGCGCAAGGGTGATGGCCGGAAAACATAGAAAGAATGGACCATGTGCGGTATAGCAGGTATTGTCAACTTTGACGGCGGGCCGGCATCCCGCGAACATCTGGAAAAGATGAACGCCGTATCATCCCACCGCGGACCGGACGGGAACGGCATCTTCTGCCGCGATAATATTGGTATAGCTCATTGCCGTCTGGCGATAATAGATCCTGAGACAGGCGCACAGCCGCTATATAATGACGACCGCACGATAGCTCTTTCCTATAACGGCGAAGTGTATAATTACGTAGAACTGCGCAATGAACTCGCGGGAGAATTCGCGTTTAAGACTCATTCGGACACGGAGGTTGTCCTGCACGCGTACGAGAAGTGGGGGATGGCGTGCCTGGAACGATTTCGGGGCATGTTCGCGTTCGCGCTTTATGACAGTAATAAAAAGGCATTGTACATCGCCCGCGACCGGGCAGGGATCAAGCCCTTATTTTATTATATGTCAGCTGAACAGTTCATTTTTTCATCCGAACTCGTTCCAATCTTAAAGACGAGCGGTATAAAGCACGAGATATCTCCGGAGTCGCTTTCCCGGTTCTTTAGATATCAATATGTGCCCACTCCCGCCAGCATCTACAAAGATATCTACAAACTTGAGCCGGGATGCTTTCTTGAAGTAGATGTTCTAAAGGGCAAAGTGACCAAGCATCGCTACTGGGATCTTAAGTTGGAAATATTCGAGCGCTCAGAGCCTGAGTGGCTGGAACGGCTTAATGCTGTTTTAGACGATACCATACGCATCTATTTAAGGAGCGATGTACCGTTCGGCGTCTTTCTGAGCGGTGGTGTCGATTCAAGCCTTGTGACAGCTCTCATGGCGAAGCATCTGGAGAAACCCGTCCGCACCTTCAGCATCGGTTTCAAAGAAGAAGCGCATTCAGAGCTTCAGTTCGCCGCTGAAGCGAGCCGTGTGATGGGCACAAGCCATTATGAGAAAATCGTCACACCGGAACTAGCCGAAGATATCCTGCGTAAATTGGTGACTCATTTTGGAGAGCCTTTTGCGGATTCGTCTGCAATACCGACATATTATGTTTCGCGCGAAGCAGCCGGCCAGGTCAAGATGGTCCTGTCGGGGGACGGAGGGGACGAACTCTTTGGCGGTTATAATAGCTACCAGACGACATTCCGGGATATGAACGCGCATGATATGATATACCACAGGCGGCGTTACGACGCCGCGCGCCAGGCATTCGATGATGACAGCCTCAGGCAGCTTTTATCGCCCGATATCCCCGTTGCGCCTTCGGTCGATTTTAAGGCAAATATAGCAGGCCGGAATGTAGATCCTGTGACACTTTTTCAGGCCCAGGATTTCAAGACCTATCTCGTTGACGATGTATTGACTAAGGTAGACAGGATGAGTATGGCAAATTCACTCGAAGTCCGTGTGCCTCTTTTGGACCACAAGATAATAGAGACGGCATTCTCATTGCCGTTGCCGTTGAAGATACGGTTTAATAAAAGAAACAAACGGATATGCACGAAATACTTATTAAAGAAGAGCGCCTCGCGTTTTTATGCGGAGTCGTTTCTTGCAAGGCCTAAGCAGGGATTCGGTATCCCCGTGGCCGAATGGTGCAGGGGGCCCTTTATGCCGTTGATAGAAAGCGAACTCCGGAACAGGCAAAATCCGGTATTCGAATGGCTGAATTTCGATTATGTGCAGGCCATGCTGGACCAGTTCTTTTCCGGCAGGGACGGGTTAGCGGCGCGTATCTGGTTTGTGTTTATGTTTGACTTATGGAGAAAACATGTTCATCAGTCATCTTGAAAATATAAAAGACAACGTAGTAAGAAAATGGCGGGCACAAAATGACAAAAATACCGTTATCCGGGTTTTTCTAATAGCGGGCGACGTAATATTTACTGTTGCGCGTAAGATAGCAAGCAAGATACGACTTCACATCCTGCGCCCGATATATATGTTTGCATCGAAATATTTCTTCAGGATGGTATCCCCCCTTAACCGGCTTTTGTCGATATTGCGCCGGAATATTAAGTATGAGAATTCGGTTTTACATATCTCCTACATGGTGCATATATCTTATTACACGACCCGGACCCTGCGAAAACACGGGATGAAGGCCGATTATCTGGCAGTGGGGTGCAAAAGCCCCTGGTGGGATAAATATGACTATAATTTTCCGCACTCCGCGCCGTGGCAGGAATTTTATTTCTTCTGGAAGGTGGTGGCAAAATACGAAATAATCCATTCTCATTTCGGTATTATGCTTTCGGCTTCCGGATGGGAGTTGCCTATCCTGAAAAGGATGGGAAGGAAGATAGTCCTTAATTATCGCGGGTGTGAGGCCCGGGATCCGGAGAAGAATATGAAACTCTGGCCTGATAACAATATATGCCAGGCGTGTGATTATGATAAGTCGGTCTGTCGGGAGGGGAAGAAGAGAATCGCGATTATAAGGAAATACGCGGATATCTCCCTGGCGACAACTCCGGATATCAATGATTTCGTACCCGAGGCAATTCACTTTCCGTTCTTTGCTCCGGAGATCGATCACAAGAGGTACACAGCCAAAAATAAAAACCGCGGCGATGAGATAAAGATAGTCCACGTCACTAATCATCCCGGTATAGAAGGTACCGATCGGATCATGAAGGCTATTGACCGGCTGAAAGGAAAGGGCCATAAGATAAATTTTGTATTTTTGCGCGGCGTGACTCCCGAAAAGGTCTTAGAGGAATACCGCGACGCCGATTTAAGCATAGGCAAGATGAAGATGGGTTACTACGCAAATGCCCAGATAGAAAGCATGTTATTGGGTGTGCCCGCGGTGGCCTATGTCCGCCCTCAATTTATGACGCCTGCTTTAAAAAATTCCGGATTTATTATTACCGATCCTGCGCGGTTAGAACAAACGCTTGAATATTATTTAGATCATCAGGAGGAGCTTAAGGATAAACAGAGGATAGCCCGCGACACCATAATTCGTTTGCACGATAATGATAAGCTTGCGCGCCGCCTGATAGGCCTGTACGGGGATATCAAGACCCAAAAGAAATACATTGATTGGTCTCCGCGCCAGGGCCCGCTTCGCGTACTGCATATCGGTAATATCGCTAATAATGCATACTACAATGCTAAATTTTTGCGGCAGGCCGGGGTAGAGGCCGATGTTTTGTGTTATGACAATTATTGGGTGATGTCTTCGCCTGAATGGGAGGAAGCGGATTTTAAAGGCGTACCGGCAAATCAATTTTACCCGAACTGGGAGGCGCTCGGTATAAAAGGATATCAAAGGCCGCGCTGGTTTGTTCAGGGGCCGCTTGAGATGTGTGTAAACTATTTACTGGCCAGGCAGCAGGGCCGGACAGATGAAGCGGAAAGGCTCTGGAAGCGCCTTACGGCCGTGCGCCAGCTTCTCTGTGGTTCATTTTACGCAAAGCTGTTTGAGTCGGTCCGCGCCCTAAAAAGATATATTCCAAATTATTCAAAATTTCAAAATTCTGTGCATCGTATTGGCGGAGAAGCCGCGGATATCGGTTTTCATGAGGAATATATCAGGCATTGCCATATGTTGATAGATGAATTTAAAAGCCGATTTCCGGAGCGTCCGGATCAGCTTACTCTGGAAGATATGATGCCCTATGAATCGAAAGTCAGGATCCTGAAGAAGCTGTTTAATTATTATGACATAATCGAGGGTTACTCGGTAGATGCGCTATATCCGATGTTGGCAGGATTCAAGCCTTATGTTGCTTTTGAACACGGTACTCTGCGCGATTCGCCTTCCGCAAAATGGGCATATAAAGGACCTTCTCAGGATTCTTCATTGGCGCGCCTGACCGCGTTGAGCTATTCCATGGCGGATCACGTTTTTATTACAAATGCCGACTGTCTAGAAGAAGCGAAGAAGCTGCGTTTGGATAATTTTGAACCTATGCCTCATCCGTTCGATGAAAATGCCTTTTTTATTGCGGAATACCGTCGGGACGCTATCCGGGCTCAACTAAAAACAGACCTTATCCTCTTGTGTCCTATAAGGCATGATTGGATAGACAAAGGTACCGATAAATATATTCGCGCTATTCCGGAGCTCAGGCAGCGCATCGGCCGTAAGTTCAAGGTGTGCTTTATGCCGTGGGGGCAGGAGGTGGAGAAAAGCCGCAAACTGATTTCGGCACTTGGCTGTGAGGATTTAGTCTCGTGGGTAGGCCCGTTCGGCGGCGCGCAGTTTAAATACTGGCTCTCTGCCGCAGATGTAGTCTTTGACCAGATAGCCTATTCTTCTTTTAGCGGCATAACTCCCAGGGCATTAGCTGCAGGAACGCCGGTCATCATTTCGTATGATCAGGGCGTAGGTTCATGGATGTTTCCTGAGCCGCCGCCCCTTCTGCCGGCATGGTCAACGGAAGATATCGTCAAGCAGACGCTGATTGCTATAAGCCCCGGATTCCGGCAGGGCTATAAGGAGCAGGCGCAGTCATGGATTCAGCGCTATCATAGTTCCGAAAAAGTAGTAAAACAGATGTGTGATGCATATAACGCGATTATGCCACAGCGCGCACAGGAAAAAACGCTCAATATACCCGAATTTGTATGAATAAAAACAGAGAAGAAAAGCTAAGAGAAGATATTAAAAAGATGATCAGCGCTCCGTTATCTGTTTTCCTTTTTAAGATACCGGCGGTCATTTTCGTCTTATATATCGTCACATTTGCGCACCCGATATTGTACATAATGACATTTGCCGTCTATTATCCGGTTGTATTCCTTTTGCTCAAAGGTTTTGACAGGAATAGAGTACTTATCATCATACTGGCCGTTGTCGGGTGCGTTGTATTATCCCGCGCTTTTGCCAAATACCGCGTCCCGAACGTACAAGATCTGACAGTTTGCTCCGTCTTTAATGTAAACGCCGGCGAATCGATCGAAGAAGATTTCTTTATACCAAAAACGGACTGGCGGCTCAACCGGCTGCTCGACAGGCCGGATATCGAAACCGTTCTAAGGATTCTGATAGATGCCGACATGGAAGATGCGCATCTTTATATTAACGGCAAGGATATGGGGACGCTTTCGTCACTACTTGTGAAAAAATCCGATGGTATTTTTTTTAATACGTTCCCGGTTTATGACTGCATAGTAAAGTTTCCCAAGGAGATACTCAGGGGTTCCGATAAGGTCACTATCAGGATCACTGCCGGGGATGGCTTCAGCATGGCCTATAGCAGCGGTATTCATCCTTTTCCGGCAGTCTCCCATTCGCGCCTGATCGCGCCTGACGGGACTGCTGAGGATCTATCCGGCAGATATTATAACCGCCGCTTCCGGTTCCAGAATGCGATATATTTGATCTCGAATAAATATTACACGAAAGAAAAGTATCCCATGGTTTTTGGGGCCATATTGTGAGGGCTTGATGATGATACGGGGTAGGAGATGAATAGCAAGAAGTGGCCGATTATTGTTTTCTTGGCGTGCGCAGCCATCTGTTTCACGGAGGGGTTTCTGCACAGGCATATCGATTTCATTTATACAAATTGCCTTCAGCATATAAGCCTGACTCATGTCATGAGCCATTATCCGCATGGCTATCCTTACGACAATGATATTGATGATGCGCGGATACACCCTGAGGCGTATGAGCTGGCAAATAACGCCTACGCGATGGCAGACAATTACTTTTTCCTAAAGAAGCCGCTCGGGATCAGGGTCGATTATGTGGCAGATAAATTCCGGCTGATCGCGCCTTTTTTCGCGTCATTTTTTCTATCGTTTTTTACGCTGAATACATCGTATCTCATTACGAATATCATAATATGGATCTTTGCAAGTTATTCGGCATGTTGGATTGGACGGTATATCTTTAGTTCGGAAAAAGTGGGAGCTATCGCAGGTTTACTGTTTTCTACAAGTTATGCCATGATAGTGCTCTCGTCTTCGACAAAAGGCGAGATATATCAGATAGCGGCATATATATGCCTCGTAGCAGTCTCTTTTTATCTCGACCATTTTTCAAACGACACGTCTAAGCCAGCGCTCCTCAATTCGCTCCTCCTCGGGACTTTCGCCGGCATAGGCATTTTTGCGGGCATAAGCACAGCTTATCTCGCCGCCTTTATCGTGGTCTATGGCCTCCTGACGATGAAGTTTAAGTCATTCATGAAGAGGAATGCCTTTCTCTTATTAGGCTGCGCGGCTGTCTATTTTATCATCGTTCTTTTCGTGCACCGCTCGCCCCCCCTTCAATCACTCGCTATTTTTAAGGGGTTCGATATTAAGAGATGGGAGTATGCGTATAAAGACAAGATGATGACCCACTTTATATTTTCGGTCCCGCCGCATCTTTGGTTTGGGGCAATATTGGGGGCGATCGGTTTGAAGATGAGGGAACTAAAGATCATACTTTCTCTGTTTGCGACCTTATTGATATCGGAAGCAATAATGCTGACAGCTTCCACGCCTTACTACAACTGGACGATAAGCTATTATTATTTACAGATACTTCTTCCGGTCTATCTCCTTAATGCGCGGCTTCTTTCTTTCCTTATCTTTGATGCCCGCAAGAGGAAAAGTGTGCTCCTGCTAGCAGTGAAAAGGTCAATAGCATTTATTTTCATAGCCGTTACTCTGTTTACTTCTAATCTGGGCTTACTCGGAAATAAATATTATTATTACTTAGCCACAAGGCAGACGCCGATAGAAGTGCTTTATCATTCTTTTTTCACATTCGATAATATTTACTGGTATGAACAATTAGCTAAGGATAGATGAAAGGGTAGATTATAATGATGATTTGGGTCGTTTTACCTGCATTTAATGAGGAGGATTCCTTATCCCGGCTTCTTCCGAAGATTAATACAATCTTCAGTGGCAAGGGGTATGGGTATAGGGTCGTTGTCGTCAATGACGGCAGCGTAGACAGGACTTCAGGCATACTCAGCGAATTTTCAAAGCGGCTGCCTATCGATGTAGTATACCATCCTATCAATAGGGGGTTAGGCGAGACCGAAAGAGACGGTTTTGAATATGTAGCTTCGAAATGCGCAAATGACGATATCGCCATACGCATAGACTGCGATGATACTCATGAGCCTAAGTATTTTCCTGATCTGATAGAAAAGATGAAAGAGGGATGCGATGTGGTCATTGCGTCCAGGTTCCAGCCGGGCGGTGGCCAGATAGGCGTTAACGCGTACAGGTCCTTCGTTAGTTACTGCGCCAATGTATTTATGAAGTTGTTTTTTAACATCAGGGGAGTGAAAGAT
>JAQUMG010000046.1 GCA_028718265.1 Candidatus Omnitrophota bacterium | reverse complement strand
AAAATCGTTATACCCGTCTCCGCCGGATACGGAATCTACCGTAGTCCAATCTGACGCGTTGTCGGAAACCTGTATTTCGTAAGCAGCGGCATATGCTGCTTCCCACCATAAGGCAACCGAGCCTATGGCATGAGTTTCGCCGAGGTCTATGTATATCCACTGCGGATCGGAAGCAACGGATGACCATCTCGTAGTAAAATTTCTGTCAATCACGTTAGCGGCAATATGGCCGCTTCCTTCTTCTACGGAGGAAACATAAGCATTTTTACCAAAAGCTATATTCTTGCCCGCAGTTTCGCCCCACGCTTCCTGAAGCACATAATAAGCCGGCTTCGGATGCATGATATCTGCCGCGCTGCCGTTATCTTCCGCAGATACTACGCCGAAAAATTCTACTCCGTCCGAGTCATTGTGTCTGTCGGGCGTGCCTGATTTCCACCATTCATCGGAGTATTCCATTATGGTGCCGCCGGAGCATATATTTGAATTACGCGCCATTTCCTCCCACAATACACGCGCTCCTTCCGCCTGATTGCGTTCGTCTGTGCCGGGAAAACCGTATTCCGATATCCAGAAAGGTTTTGAACTCAGGCCGGCATAAGTCTGTATCCTGTTCTGAAAACTCCACCCCGAATAGATATTGGCACCCCAGACGTCAAGATACGGCATAGAATTATCGTTGGTTTTGAAATCACGGTTGCCAATGGGCCCGGTGCTATTCCATATATCGCCGTTGGGCGTAGTAACGGGATGGTATGACTTACCTTCTACTTCGTATGCGGCCCATGCCAATTCATCGACCAGACTATACCAGTCTTTCTTATCTCCCGGATACCAATAATTATTTTCGTTGCCAACGGCCCACATTAAAACTGCAGGGTGGTTCCTGTACAGATGAACATAAAGTTTAAATTCATCTATTACATTCTGCCGGATAGCGGGATCCGCAAGATTCAGCGAGCCATCCACATGAAATCCCATTATTACATAAATCGGATTTATGCCTTCATTATAGGCAGCATCCATAAAACCTGCAGCGGGTAAAAACGAGCCGTGTTCGTCATAATAACCCACTTTCCCCCATGTGCGGACGGCATTACACTTCATATCGCGCAATATCTGGAAATCGCGGTTATAAATATCAGAGTCGGTGTAGAAGTTGTATTCGTTTATACCAGAGCCTATCGGTATCGGTTGATAGCAGGTGCCTTTTATAGTAAATGGCTGATCGCTAAGTAATATTTGCCGGCCTGAAACCTTTACTGAACCTTCGCTCGCCGGCTTGGAGGTAACTACTGAAATAGCGTTTATTATGCCGGTCACATCCCATTCGGGATTCCCGGGGGCCGCGCGGAATTCAACTATTAATTGGCCGTTAGTTACGTTCGTAAAAAATTCGAGGTCGTAGGCTTTATACATACCTCCGGCGGCGCCATAGATAGTAGAGAGATGTCCCTTTACGACCGCATCGTTAATCAAAACCAAAAATGACCGCGATGGCGGCTCGCCATGGACAATTTCTGCGAATTGAAGTTTTACCTCGTATCGGCCATTTGGAACGTCAAATTTATACTGGAAGTTGCCTCCTTGCCGCGCTGTCTGATACAGCGGATCGTCTGTGGTTCCGTCAATCGTTATGGTGGTAGAGACCGGGGATGACGCGCCGATGACACCAGCCCCGTTTTCAGACGTATACGTCTGGTCAGCCGCATAATAATCTCCGTTTACGGCAGTGTAAGAAGAGCCGCCGCAGTTGAATCTTTTTTCATAGGGAGGAATGAATGACTTTATGTAAGCAGTGCCGGGATCACCGCTGGAAGTAAAATAAGGGTCTGACAGAGCTGTGCGCGGGGCAACATTTCCGTCGGAATCGATTAGCCAGTTTTCTTCCTTATTCATGTCAAACCAAACTGCGCATTTAATATAATCGTACGTCGTCTTAATGAGATTAAAGGCATCTGTTATCCATGTGCTCTTTTGCCCCGGCTCTCCGTCAGCGCACCCGAATTCGCCTATCATTACCGGCTTTTCACTGTTAATCATGTGTATCCTGCCTAAGGCATCGTTAAATATAGTCTGGAAGGACTGCCATCCACCGAGCTCGGCGCGATTCCAGTTATACCCGTGGACGCTTAGCCAGTCAACATATGCGTCGCCGGGATAGTAATTTTCGAAATGGTTCCAGCTATCCTGAGGCCAGTCATACGCGTACACGCTCCATACCCAGGCCACATTATCGACCCCTTCGGCATCAAAGATATCATGGATATGCCGCCATGCATCTATGTATATTTCAGGACCATCGGCTTTAGCCGGATCACCGTAGCCGTCAAGAGTACTTCCGCCGTTTGCCGCGCCGGAGCCGCTATGCCAATCTCCGTTCATCTCGCCGTCAAATGATATCCATAGAGGTTTCCCGAACGCCCGCGCCTGTCGGGCCCAGTTATGTATCTCATCATCAAATACGCCGTTAATTATTTCAAGCAGATGCGGCGCAGTATCGGCATCACTTGTGCTGGGATGTATGTCTATAAAAGGAACTGCATGATGCGTGCCATGATTATATATAGTAAGGCAATCGCGGAAAGGAAAATCGTCGGTAATCTTATGGTATAACTTTACGCAGGCAACTTCTCTCTGTATTACATCTTCAAATTTCGTAATACCCTCATTGCCGTTCCACGGGAAAGTCGCTTCTTTCGCCCAATCAGCGATAAAGGCCCCTATCTGGCATGGTTCGTCCGGCGGCAAACTTATAATCCCGTTTATTTGAAATTCCCACAATGAATAGCCGTAAGGAGCCCCTCTTTTTATACAATAAAGTCTTATATATCGCGATTGAACCGAAGGCGAAAAATTAATATAATCGTCCGTCCCGTTGCCGTTCGTCTCCGTATGAATATCCGTCCAGTTATTACCGTCATAGGATTTCTGTATCTTGTATTCATGGGCATATGCCTGCTCCCACCGCAAAACGACCTGACTTATATCATAATACGCACCGAGGTCGACATATATCCACTGTTCGTAAGGGGCATCAAGCGGTGTTTCGGGATTCGTAATTCCTGATGACCATCTTGTGGCAAAATTTCCGTCTATGGCTTTAGCTCCGGCGAGTTGAGGATCATTATTTTCTACAACTGAAGTGAAGGCTGTCTTGCCTATAGCGGCGTTTTCCGCTATTGGTTCAAATACCTTAAATTCATATAAAGAATAGCCCCGGGACGTCGCGCGTTGAGTACAGTACAACCTTATGTACCTGCCGCGGGCAGCGATGCCGTCCAAATATATGAAATTAGTATAAGGCGCACCGCTTGAGGTTGAATACACCGTAGTCCAGTTTGCGGCATCATTTGATACCTGTATTTCATAGGCTGCCGCGTATGCATTTTCCCAGCGTATAACTACGCGGCCTATACTATGTACACCACCAAGATCCACACAAAGCCACTGTATGTCCGATGCTTCGGAAGACCATCTCGTATTAATATTTCCGTCTACGGCTTTATCCGGTGTATATCCGCTGGAGGGTTCCACCGAAGACGCGCTCGCGGGTTTATTAAAAGCGAGGTTACTTTTTTCATTGTCCGGTGCCCACTGTTCTTTAAGCCGGTAATAAACGAGCTTCGGGTAGACATTATCGGACTGCATGTCCTTACCTTCCACACCGACCAACCCCCAGAATTCCTCGTTATAAAGCCATATATCGTGGATGCCGAGATGAATGCGTTTTTCGTCAGAGGTCCACGCCGGATCATTATATTTCCACCACTCATCGCTGTATGCCATGATAGACGAACCGGAGCACGTATCGTAATGTTCAAGTATCTCTTCCCACAGGATATCTGCGCCTTCTGCCTGATATCTTTGATTATCACCCCTGAATCCGTATTCTGATATCCAGAACGGTTTTGAACTGGCGGCCTGATAATTGGTGATGCTATCGTCAAGACTCCACGCTGTATATACGTTAGCGCCCCAGACGTCAAGATACGGCATAGAAGCGTCGTCGGTTTTATACAGCGTACTTCCTATCGGCCCGGATGCGTCATAGACGGCACCGTTAGGATGTGTTACAGGATGATATGACACACCCTCTGCGTCGTATGCCGCAAGAGCCAGGTCATTCACAAGGCTGTACCAACAGCGCATTAATTCTTCATGTGTCATGGAAGGATTCCACGGCGCGGCTTGCCAGTAGTTGTTTTCGTTGCCGACAGCCCACATTAAAACCGCAGGGTGGTTCTTGTAAGTATTTACATAATCTTTAAACTCATTTATTATATCCTGACGTGTATTATTCGGGTCATTAGGATCTATATTGGCTTCGTTCCACGGATGAAAACCCATGACAACATATATAGGGTCGGTGCCGCCGTTCCAGCATGCGTCAAGAAACGCCATGCTGTTCACTTTGCCCCATGTTCTTATTACATTGCAATTCATCGCGCGCAGGAGCGGCAGATCGCGGTTGTAGATGCCGGGGGTGTTATAAACATCGTATTCGTTTACGTCATAGCCCACCGGCACAGGCTGGTATCCTGCGCCTTTTATTATAAATTTTTCACCGTTTAGAAGTATGTTTCTGCCGGAAATGCGGACCGGTCCCGTGCTTTGAGGTTTTGGAATATTTGCGACGGAAACTGCGCATAGTTTAGGCAGGTCTTGTATGGCACCAAAGGTAATGTTAAGTTGCCCGTCCTCTACCTTGACAATAAAATTTAGGTCAACAGCACGGTACCACCCGCCGGTGCATGGATCGAAATTATCATAAACGAGATTATTTTCGAGGAAGATGCGGAATTTTCTGAAGCCTGGGGCAGGAAAATACGTCTCCGCAAATCGCAGAGTTACATTGTAATAACCATTTGCGAGATCGAATTTATAATCAAAACTCCCGTATCTATCCGTAAGATAAAGAGAATCGTCCTGTGTGTTTTCCACGGCGTTCGGCGCCGCGCTTCCCGCGCTGCCGCCGGTATATCCTGCGCCGTTAGCCTGCGTGTATTCCCGATCTGCAATATAAAAATCCCCGTTTACGGCAGTATAAGCCGTGCCGCCGCAGTTTATCCTCATTGCATAAGCAAACGAATAAGCGGGTGCAATTAATATGGCAAATACGGCTGCCGCGAATATTATCTTTTTCATATTGCCTTGTCCTTCGAATAAACTTTATATAAGCAGTTAAAAAGGCCGGATAAAAAATTCTCTTTATTCAGAGAATATAATACGGATCCGGTTTAGTACTTCAAGTCTATCTGCGCCTTCAGGTATTTTATAAATTTCTTTCTGTATTTTCGCGCTATGTTGGTAAGCATTACTCCTATTTCGTAGTTATCATAGCTTTTTTCTTTTATCCATGCAACGCGTCCTATCGCTATTACCGGTTTAATGTTATTTCGTGGGTCTTTAATGATTACCTCTATAATGTCATTTGCCGATAAAGGATTTCCGAGAAACGCTGCCTTAATCCTGAACCCGCCCATGCCCATATCGTCCGTAACGGCGGTATCACATTGCTCCATAGAATCCATTTTTCTGAATACTATTATTAAATTCTTATCTATGCGCGGGTATTTTCGCCTGTCCGGCTGCGCCGCGTATGTTTCAAGCGCTCTCTTTGTCAAAAACGCCGTAACCCTCTGATGTTCTATATGGTTAGCGCTCATTTTACTTCGTCCTTTCTAAAATCAAACCTCCACGCCGCCGGCACAACCACCCAAAAAGCGGTTTTGCCTTTATCGTTGAAAAATTTTGTTAACTTAGCGTTTCTTCTTTCTTTACTTTAAATATACCTTAAAAATTAGCATATATCAATAGACAAAAACTATCTTTTTTATCATTAACACTCCTTTATGTTGATATCTAAGCGGCGGGGATTTATGGATCACTGGCTTGCGGCACTTAAAAAAGCATCATCAAAATATACTTCTCCCGATGAACTGTCATTTGTACCTACAAGAACGAAATTTATGCGCGCAGTTGTAGTTCCTGCAGGTGCTGTCTGTGTAATGGAGCGCCGCACCCAGCCGCTTCCACTTGTCAATTGGGCGCTTTGATGTTTTATAAGTTCTGTCCCGTCCGCCGAAAGGAAAACAAGTTCTATATGCGCCTCCGCCCCATTGGAAAGCGGTTTGGATTCGGGGCTCATCAGCCAGCCGTTCATCATTACAAAGTCTCCCGGATTTACGGCTACATCCTGGCTGAACCCACCCCAACGGATAGTTGTGCCATACAAGCCGCGCACAACGCAATACCGGCCTGAATGACTTACCATATCATATATATATCCATAGGCGCCGCCGTCTTCCGGCGACCCTGCTGCCCCGCTCCATTCAGACCAGAAGGCAGGCGGCCAGAATGATTCCTCAAAGCCGCTGTTTCTTATAAGGTTATTGTAACTCTTCGCAATGACGCCGGTCTCATCACACCATATGTCACAGGTATTGCTGTGGAAGGTGTTAGTGATGATATTACTGAGCCGTTCCTCTAGTAGCGCATCGTCTTCGTAGGTTATGTGGATACCGTTCATTGAGTAGGAGATTGCGTTATCCTGAATAAGCGGTTTTTCCTTGTGCATTCTCATAACTATGCTGCAGTTATTATTCTCCAATTGGTTATTCTTTATTTCGCCGAGGATGGCCCCGCCAAAAACCTGGGAATAGAGATATATGCCTGCATCGGCATTTAAAATCTCGCAATTCTCGATTAGAGGCGCTATGTCGGGATTACCGTATAAGTTCCATATCTGGATTCCTTTGCCGAATTTATCTATACCAAATATGTCGAAATCAGGCATGATGGTGCAGTTTCTGACAGTTATGTCTGAATTGACTGCGGTAATGCCGGCGTCTGCTGCAAGCTTAAAGTCTGTGTAATACTCGTTTGAGTAAGTGATGGTACTTCCTTGTTTATAAATAATGGTTAGGTCCTCTATGGATGAATTGGAATTACACGACGAGATGTTGCCTTTTATGGTAGTGTCAAAAACGCTTATGCCTCTTATGGTTATATTTTTATTCTGCACGTTTATATCGCCTTCGTATGTTCCACCGCCGATGTATAAAGTATCTCCTGCCGCGGCATTATTTACCGCATCCTGTATGGATTCGCCGGGTGCGACTTCATCTATTGTGTCCAGGACGTTTATAGATATAGTCTCGGAATCGCTAAGCTGGCCATCCGATACCGTAAACGTCATAGCATACTCTCCGGCCTGAAAAGGTGTGGGTGTCCATGAGTATGCCCCTGTCTTCCCCTTGAATACCATCCCGTCAGCAGGAGGAGCTGATGTTGAGTATGTTAAGTAATCGCCATCGACGTCTGTGCCTGAAATAGTAAACTGCAAGGGTTGTCCTTCATTTACAATTTTGTTGTCGATCGGATCCAAGACCGGAGGCGAATTGGCAAGAGTGGTAACGGATATTTCGTTCGAAAACTCCGAATATCCAGAGTTATTAAATGCACGCACCACATAATAATATGTGGTACTTGGCTTAAGATATTCGCTAAGGTATGTTGTCGCGTTCCTATTTGCCGAATTTGTATGTTCGTAGTGAGGGTCGGTAGCATATTTTCGGTATATCATGAAATAGGTTTCATTATCGGAATTATCTTTCCACGTAAGACGTATCTTAGTTGATGATACAGCCTCACCTGCCAGATCGGTCGGGGCACATATAAAGACTGTACTTTTCGCTATGTTGGAATATGCTGAATTGCCTGTGCTGTCGTACGCACATATTCTGTAATAGTGCGCCGTGGTACCGGAAACTTCTGCATCATTATAAGTAATGGTGTCGGCGGGAAGCGTTGCGACAACTGCAAATCCTGTGTCTGGACTTTCGCTTCGCTCTATTATGAATCCTTCCTCACTAGTCGAATGATCCATCCATGAGAGATTTATCTGCGTCGGCGATACGGCCTGCGCTTTCAAATTTGACGGCGCAGGCATGGTAAGCTTGGCCTCCAATACATTCGAATATGCCGAATTGCCCACATCGTTATATGCACAGACTCTGTAATAATATGTTATGCCGATGGCAACACGGTAGTCTGCATAAGTGACATTGGCAGAGGAAACTACCGCTATCTGCGCAAATCCGCTATCCGGAGATTCACTGCGTTCTACTATGAAGCCGTCCTCATTATTTGAGCAGTCGGTCCAGGCAATATAAAGAGCGGATATTCCTCCGGATGATGAGATCCTTAAATTTTCCGGGGCAGTTATAAGGATCATACCCGGCGTTATCATGGCTATGTTTGAATATCCCGAATTACCCGCGCTGTTATAGGCACATACCCTGTAGTAGTATGTCCTGCCCTCTATAACACCAGTGTCGATGTAGCGGGGGTTGTTGTATGAAGACGTGCCTACTTGCGTAAACGGGCCGCCGGATTCTTCGCCGCGCTCTATTATGAATCCGTCTTCACCCTGACAGTTGTCCTGCCATGTGAGCGCTATTTTGTAAGGATATACAATGTTGCCGGTAAGATTCACAGGGGGATTCCCTATTTTGACGGCAACGCGCACTTTATTGCTTGCTCCGGTCTCTGTTATTACGCGTATGACATCGCTTACCGCGTCAACCGGAATCTTGCATGTAATTTCCGTATCGGACCAGCTTATAACCTCTACCCCGGCATTATTACCGAATTTGACACAGGCCGTACCGCTAAATGCGCCGAAGTTCCGGCCGGTAATAGTAACAGTATCGCCTGCATAAACCGCATTCGGTATAACCGTATAAATAAAGGGACCTTCTGTCGCCGCTTCGGATATTACTATAATCTGATTAGCAGCGACACCGGTTACCTTCTGCGTAAGGCCGCTCGGCCAACAGACTTCTATCTCATTTATAAACGTCTCATTCCCTAACCCGAAATTGACCGGCTGTGTCTGGACGGGCGAGCTATGCACTTCCCTAAGCTGGGTGCGGCCGCCTGCCGTTACATATATTTTCGCGCCGTGGGCGTCGCGCGCGCTTACGCTGCCTTCAAGCTTTATTTTAATCCAGTTATTTTTCGTGCCCGTCATGTTCTCGAAAAATGCCCCGTCTCCCCCGGCTGAAAAAAATGTGCTGGATAGCGCATATACGTCCATTGCTCCGTCATTATTGTAATCGAATATGACGCTGGCTCCGAATGCCGGCCTGACAAAAGCGTAAAACGCCTTATCGGTTATCGCCGTAAAGGTGCCGTCCCGGTTATTCCTGAATAACGCATTTTTCTCGGGGCTCAATCCGCCTTCGGCTATATAAAGATCAAGATAGCCGTCGTTATCAAAGTCGAAAAAGTCGTTGCCGTAATGCATGCCTTCCTGCGTAGTGCCCGGGTCGCCGGCCTGCTCCGAAACGTCTGTAAATGTACCGTCGCCGTTATTCATGTACAAGGCGTCGTATTTCGACGGCCTGACACCATATGAAGGGGAGGTCATAAGGCCTGCCACATATAAGTCTATGAATCCGTCATTGTTATAGTCGCCTGCCGCGGCACCGAAAGCGCCGCCTCTTGCAATGTCTATCCCGGCTGCTGCCGCGCAATCCGTAAATGTGCCGTCGCCGTTATTTCTGTAAAGGTAGTGCCTGTTATCAAGATTAAACTCGCCTGTTACAAACAAATCCTGGTCACCGTCATTGTCATAGTCGAAAGCTACCAGATTCGGGTATGTATGTGGAATCTTACTGATACCTGCTCCATTTGTCACATTAGAGAAAGTCCCGTTGCCGTTATTTCTCATGAGGGCTATCGACTGAGAATCGTCCTGAGAACCCAATAAAATATCCGTAAAAGAGTCGTTATTATAATCAAGAGCTATAGCGCTTCTACAATGTGTAAAATCGCTTATACCGCTCGATAGAGATATGTCGGTAAACATCCCGTTCCCGTTATTAAGGAATAATTTGGTGTATCCTATAATATCGTCGGCCGGATCTTCGGTCCCCAGACTGTTAACAACCTGGCCTACAAGTATATCCTGAAAGCCGTCATTATTGAGGTCAAAAAACAGGGATGTTATGGCGCGGGCCTCGCAATGCACCCCTGTATCATCGTTGACCTGAACAAAGGATCCGTCATGGTTATTTCTGTAAAATCTTGCCTCGTCATCACTCATACCCGTGACTATGACATCCGTATAACCGTCATTATCGTAATCTCCCGTGCTTAAGCATGTCGTAAACGAATCTTCCAGTGGCAGCCGGGTATTTTTAACAGCCGCGAAGTAAGTGACAGGTATGGCAAAATCGTAGGTTTTTTCATAGCCGCCTCCGGCGGTAATGGTAAGCTGCAAATCTATAGCTTCTCCGGCAGGGAAACCAGGACTGATAGATATGTTAAACGGGCTAAGGGAATTTGACTTTGTTTCGTCGGCGTTGATGTCACCAAAGTTCGCGCTTGATTGATTTAAAGTAACCCGCGGGTCATACGTTGATAATACAGCCTCGACGTTAATTGCCTTTCCCCAGAAACTTTTTAAATAAACTTTGATATTGCCTGTTTTAGTTAAAGTCATCTCATCATATTTTATCTCTGTCAGCCTTATAAGCGGGGCAGGTTCTGTGATGAGAGATTGATAGGCATTTATTCTCCCCGCTCCGAGACAGTTCTTAAAATCAGGATTGAGTGAGTCTATATTGTCCGCTCCTGCCATAATCCTGCCGCGTATTTCGTCGGGTTGAGCATCGGGGTACCGGCTTTTTATAAGGGCCGCTACTCCGGCTACATGCGGGCAAGCCATTGAAGTACCTGCGATCCGCCAGTAACCCGACGAAACCTGAAGCTGGGGCCTTGAATCGGCTATTTCCGAATTATCCGGCATAGTAGAAAGTATGTTATACATCCCGTAAGCGTCCGGCAGTTCTCCTTTAAAGCCGCCTCCCGGGGCAGATACGTTAATACCGAACCCGTAATTTGAGAAC
>JAQUMG010000045.1 GCA_028718265.1 Candidatus Omnitrophota bacterium | reverse complement strand
GGACAAAATACACTGACCGCGAGGGTAATATCTACGAATATACCTATAATTATAACCTCAAAGTCGCGACTCAAAAAGATCCCGACAACAATTACACTATATTCGGTTATTATTGGGCAACAACTCATATAACAAACCGTGATAATGAGCTATGGATGTACACAGTCGATACTACTTCGCTCCTACAGCGCGAGGTAAAAGATAATCTGGGCGCCGCAACCGCTTATTACTGGACGCCTGATACTGAAAATCCCGGACAATATATTCCCGAGCTTGAGCATGCGGAAGATCAATACGGCAGAAAGAATTATTATCTATACGACGAAAGAGGTAACCGTGAAGAGATAAAGGACCCGACGCTTAATGTAACCAAATTCAGGTACAGTACCGACTATAATCAGATTGAGTGGAAGAAAGACGCATGCGGGAATGAGACAACATATACATATGATAACGGCAAACTTACTGAAGTTCATGAACCTTTAGGCAAAACAACGCTGATGGAATATTATGGCGACGGCAAACTCAAAAAAATGACCGATGCTAACGATAACATTACGGAATATGGATACGATGCCAACGGATATACCAATAAGATAAAATATCATACCGAAACAGGCATAATTGAGAAGAATTTCGTATACGATACGGTCGGAAACCTCTTAAGCGAAACCGACGAAGAAGGAAATGTCACGAATTATATCTATGACGAAAACAATAACTTAAAGGAAGTACGCGACGGCTCGGATAACCTTTTGACCTCATATACCTACGATAAGAACGACAACATAAAGACCATAACCGACGCGTTGGGCCATACCGTTCACCATCAGTATGACTGGACAGGCAACCTTGTCAAAAAGACCGAATACGACGAAGATAATGTGCCTCATAGTATCGAATACACATATGACAACGTCGATTACCTCCATCTCGGCAAATCACGCCTCACCCGCGTACAAGATCAGGAAAACAATATAACGGCCTATCAGTATTTAAACGAATGGCACGAGGACGTATACGGCGTACTTAAAACCGCTATCGATGCCGAAGGCCGGCAGACGAAATATAAATATGATATGGTCGGCAACTTAATATGCATCGAAGATTCCGCAGCAAAAAAGACGAAATACCAGTATGACGACAATGACAGGATATGGATTATTACCTACCCGGATAATACAAGCGAAGAATTTCACTATACGCCCGTCGGCAACCTTGATAATAAGCACGACAGGATGTGGCGGACGACAATATTTGAATATGACGAACTTAACCGGCTGCGCTTTAAGCGTTATCCTGCCGGCAGCGTGGAATACCAATATGATAAGCTGAACCTCCGCCACGCGATAACCGCGGATGGCGCAACGGACCTTAATTATGACGGGCTTAATCGCCTGAAAGATATTACATCGCCTGGCGATAAAACTGTCGCTTACGAATATTACAATAACGGCCTGAGGAAAAAGCTGATATATCCTGACAATACCTATGTAACCTACCACTACGACAATCTAAAACGCCTTACAGATATAAAAGACTCATCCGGCGGCGTTATCGCTCATTATGACTATGACGGCCTGAGCTCAAGGCGCAGCGGCTTAACTTATGCCAACGGCGCATCAATCGAATATGCCTATGACTTATTGAATAGAATTAAGTCCATGAAGAATGAGGCGTCTTCAGGCGATATCTTTACGCAGTTCGACTATACCTACGACAAAGTCGGTAACCGCGAGACTATGACTACAACGGAAGGGTCATATCAGTATGCCTACGACAAAACTTACCAGCTTAAAGACGTAACTTATCCGGATATGCGGACAGCCCGTTACCAATATGATAATATGGGCAATCGCCAGTACGTGGATGAACGGGGCGAGCATTGGGATTATACCTTAAAGACTAACGGTTTGAACCAATACGATACCTTACGGAAAACCCGGCACAATATAGACGTAGACGGAACAATACGGGGCAATAATCCCGCAGTTACCGTTAATAATGTTGACGGTACCGTAAGCGGCGAGGGATTCATTGCCGAAGATGTAACGCTGAATACAGGCTCCAATACCGTACTTGCCCGGGCTACGGACCCATCAGGAACATTATCAGATTCGGCAGATATTAATCTTGATACCAGAAACGTAAAAACTTTTACCTATGACTCTAACGGCTCGATAACGACAGTTACTTTTATGGATAAGACCGTTACCTACGGATATGACTATGAAAACAGGCTTATTTCCGTGGAGTGCGGACCGTCGACCGTAATCTATAAGTGCGACTACCTCGGACGGCGCATAAGAAAAGAAATAACCGTGGACGGCGGACTGTCGATCGTGGACTATATCTACGACGGCGACAATATCATAGCCGAATATGACAGCTCGAACAGCCTTGCAACCAGATACGTCTATGGACCCAATATTGACGAACCGATAAGGCTTGAAAATGCCTCGGGCATATGCTACTATCACTTTGATGCCTTGGGTTCAGTAACGGATCTTTCTAATGGCTCGGGACAGCAGATAGAGCACTATACCTACTCGCCATTCGGCAAGACCAAAATCTACGACCCTGCGACGGGAATGAAGCGCGATGACAGTATAGTCGGCAACGTCTATCGCTTCACCGCCCGCCAGTGGGATCCGGAAAGTTCACTATATTACTATAGGGCCAGGTACTATGATCCTGGGCTGGGGCGGTTCTTGCAGACAGATCCGGTAGGGTATGAGGGCGGGAATCTCAATCTATATGGGTATTGTAGCAATAATCCGATTAATCGCACAGATCCATCAGGTAAATGTGATTGGGGTGTAAAATTAGCTGGTGTGCTAGATCGACTTATATCAAATGCCGAGGAATTTTATACAAAAAGTCCCGATCTATGGGTTTTTAATGGCATTGTTTCTACTATAGCTGATATGGGTCGAGGCTTTTCTGATCTTTTTAGGCTCGGTACAGGCTTTGCTGCGGCAGAGCAATATTTTAACCAAGGAGATTATTGGATGGGCGCCGCAGAAATTTGTCGGGATATATCAAGAGGGGCATCAATAGCCGCCCTTAGCGCAGAAGCTGCTTATTCAACACGACCATTTCACCAGTATTACCCAGAGGGTAATACTGGGTATACCAGCCCTTATATGACACGCGGAAACGGTTGGAGTCCACCTTACAAAACGGGACAAGAAGCTGTTAGTAATTTAAGTTTACCTCCACACAATCCTGGTACAGCAGTACGGGCAGTTGATACGTCGTTTCGAAGAGTAACAGGTGGAGGCAGAGTAGAACCAAAATTCGGTCAACCAGGTGGCGGAATACAATACCAAATGAGATAAAAATGAATACCAAAATAAACAGTAATTTATTAAAAGGCGAAAAATTTTTGATTGATATTGACAGTCAGCTGGGATCTTACGCAACACATAACAAGATGAGAATAACAAAGAATTATCAGGATTGGCCGGAGAGAACATTATCTTGGAAAAGTAGCGGCATGCATAAAATGTTACAAATTTACTTGGAAAAAAATGACGTGAATACATTCTTATTATGGGGGTGTGTCTATAAAGACAGAATGGCCAAAAGACACTTGTTTAAAAAAGAAGCCGTTACTCTTGAAAGCCCTTTACAATGGAATAAAATTGAAAGCCAAATGAATTCTATTAAAGACGAACTCGACAAGATTAGCGAAAAAGAACTTAAATAAAACTCGATACAATCTTCTGAGAATATGGTGACGTCCTACAGGAATATGGTGACGTCCTACAGAGGGACACCCTACAAAGAAGAGATTGGAAAAAAGTAAAAATGATTTGAAAGAAAATAGCCTCCTCATACGTATATATAAGTAAAAGGAGGTATTTTTTATGTCTAGATCAGGGCGGCTTCTATATGACGACGCAATATATCACATAATCAATAGAGGCCATAATAAACAGGGGCTTTTTAAGGGTAACTCCGATTATGTAGCTTTCAAAGAAATAATCGCGGTATATAAAACGAAATTTGATTTCAAGATTTTTAATTACTGCATTATGAAAAACCATTTCCATCTTCTTTTGCAGATACTTAAAGCAAAAGACCTGCCACATATTATGCAAAGTATCTCTCAGGCATACGCTCGCTACCATAAGCGGAAATATCACAACGTAGGCTACTTATATCAGGGGAGATATAAAGGTCTTTTAATAGAAAAGGACGAATATCTCTTGGAATGCGCAAGATATATCGAGCGGAACCCCTTAAGAGCGTGCATAGTTAAAGATCTATCGGCATATCCATGGTCCAGCTACAACTACTATGCAAAAGGAAGAGAAAATGCTATAATAAACAGGAATATCTGCTATGACAGCTTTGGGCGTACCGAAGAAGAAAGACAGCGCGAATATATCAAATATATAGAAACGCCACGACCCTATGAATCGATCTTGGATGAAGCAATAAACAAAATGAAATTATAGGGTGTCCCCAAATAGGACGTCACCATATTCTGTATGAAAATTATGACAACCCATAAAGGTATTATTAAATGAAAAAAACCATATTTGAAAAAGTGCCATTTAAAGCTGTTCTGTTAGTTTGTATTTTTTTAATAGCAATGGATGTATGGAAACTAGTTACTTTTGCTCCTGATAAAAGCATGCGTACAGATTCTTTTTTGTTAGTTTCGATGAGTTTGCTACTTATAGCAATGGGCATATTTGTACCCTATAGAAAAGAAGAAAGGACGGCGACAACCATACTGGGCTTAGCCCTATTATCAGGCTGGCTTGGAAGTCTTAAATATTTACCCATACTGTTGTCGTCTTTATTAGCAATGTCGTTTGAGGCAGGGGCTTTATATTTTTATTGGATCTCGTATAAGGGCATTAAAGAGAAGGTAGAGATTAAATCGAAAAAATCGATTTTTATAGTATTATTACTTATTTTGCTATTACCGGCTATAATTTTTTGGATTATAGGCATGTTGTCTAAGTTATAAATAGTAGTTTCAATATGCCGTTACCCATTTCCCCAAGGCACATTTCGCTTGGGGATTTTTGTCGGGAGGGGTATAATTTTTAGTAGGAAAAAGGGGGACGTCCTGCAGTGGGACACCCTATAATGCTTAAATAAAAAAAATTAAAATATTTTGAAAGAAAACTACCTCCTTGTACGTATATATAGGTAAAAGGAGGTTATTTTATGCCTAGAACCAAAAGGGCGCTATATGACGGTGTTACCCTTCACATTTTAAACAGGGGGCATAATAAGGGGGTGCTCTTTAAGCAGAAAAGAGACTTTTGTAGATTCCGGGAGATAGTGAAGGCATATCTGGAAAGGTACAAATTTTCTATTTTTCATTATTGCCTTATGAGCAATCATTTTCATTTGCTTATGCAAGTAATCAAAGGAGAGGATCTGCCGCATATAATGCAGGGCATATCCCAGGCATACGCGAATTATCATAAAAAGACCTATCGGACTACCGGATATCTTTTTCAAGGCAGATACAAAAGCTTCTTAATAGAGAAAGACGAATATTTGATGGGTTGTGCCAGATACATAGAGCGTAATCCCATAAGAGCCGGCATAGTAACTGACCTATCAAAATACCCGTGGTCTAGCTACAATTACTATGCAAATGGTAAGCCCGATGATATAATAACTACTGATAGCATATACGAGGGTTTCGGCAAGACTACGCAAGAACGAATGAAAAATTATATCAAATACGTGAACGAATCCAACCCTTACGAAGCATTATTAGAAAAGGCAATAGCACAGTTTTTATAGTATGTAGTAGGGTGTCCCCAAATAGGACGTCCCCTATTACCTCTAAGCAATATGATTAACAACGTAAATCGAGAAGAATGGAATGAAATAGATAATATTCTTAAGTAAAATGGAGGTCTTATGAGTTTGAATGCATCAGAGCGGGATTTTCTAAAGAATAGGCCATCAGCCTTAAAGGTGCACCTAACAATACTGATGCTGGTCATAGCTTTCAGCGTAACCTATTTCTACCTATTGTGTAACAGATTTATACCCGCCTATACGACATCGCTTAAAAAGATGCCAGAAGTTAAAAACTTTATTGAATCAGGCATGATGAGTTTGGTTTATATGAGTGCGATATGGATTACCATTTTACTAGGTTTTATTATAGGTTCATATCTCACTCAACATAAGTATAATGTGATGATAGATAAATTGCATCGGGAAAATAAATAAAGTACAAGTAAGTAGAAACGCTTTCCATCCCAAAGCGGAAACGTCATTCATCCCAATCGGGAAACTGTACCCCCCGATGCTTTCAATTACTTGTTATTCCCGCAGCTGTTTCTCGGCATCGATTATGTCCCTGTTGACGAGATAGATGGTATTTTTTATCTTTTCTTTTAATTTTTCCGAGACAGGAGTTTCCAGGATTTCGTTCAGTATCTGTATGCTCATCCTGAAGTAGCGTATAATCTCGCCCTCATCATCCTCGGTATAGCGCATAATCTTATCGAAACTTTCTTTCCTCATCCATGCCTCAAGGCACGGCGCAAGATGATAGAAATACCGCTTACTTAAAGGAGTAATAAAGGCCTTTTTTTCCATCCGCTGTATGTGGTCGAGTATATTTTCCGTTATGGGGGAAAGTTCTTTCGCGCTTTTCGGGAGTGACGACGGTTTTACGCTGCCCTTCCGCGGCTCGAATACAAGCGCAAGCGCCAGTACGCCGAGTTCATGTTCCGAAAGATGCTCCAGTACCCCTTTTTCGTAAAGTTCCGAGAGCGAAAGCTCGTAGCCGTAGATTTTGCTCGCGAATTCACCTTTTTCGGTAAGTGCACCGGCCTTTATGTAGCCGAGATCTTTCAGGAGTTTTACTTTCGCGCGCATCAGCTCCATGGCCTTTTTCTGTGACTGCTTCTTCTCCTGAAAATAGTGGAAGGAGAGAGGGTAGATATCGTATAATTTTTCGCCGTATTTTCCGTAAAGGTTCAGTATGGTGGCATAGGAAGCGTTAAAGCGGCTGCGCACCTTTTCCGGCTGGCTGTATATGACTTTTTCCAGCTCCGGGAAAGATGTATAATGCGGATTTACGCGGCTATAGACGAAACCTTCTTTATCTATCCCGCGCCTGCCGGCCCTGCCGGCCATCTGGTAGAAATCGCGCGTCTTTAAAGTGCCGTAATAACGGCCGTAGAATTTTCTTAATTCGTCGAATACGACGGTACGCGCCGGCATATTTATGCCCAGAGCAAATGTCTCGGTTGTGAATATGACTTTTATGAGCCTGCTCGTAAAGAGACGTTCGACGACCTCTTTTAATGTGGGAAGCATGCCGGCGTGATGAAAAGCGATGCCTCTTTCGACAAAGGGCTCAAGGAGAGCGGCGTTTTTTTCATTGTCGAGGTCAAATCGATGCCTGAGGTCGCGGTAAAGCGTTTTTATTTTCTCTTTTTCTTCCGCGTTCAGGAAATCGAAGCCCAGCATTTCCTGCGCGAGATACTCACAGCGTTTTCTGCCGAAAGAAAAATATATGCAGGGCAGCTCGTCGCTTTCGGACAGATGCTTTATAAGCGCCGTCGGTTTATTCGGCCTTAAAGCGACGTGGTGCGAGAAACGGCTGCCGCGATAAGCCTGCCGGCCGTAAGAATCAGTGCTTTTATATCCCAGGTGTTTGACTTTGCCAAGGCTATCCGCGATTTCGCCCTGGCATTGATAGAAGAAATGGAGCGGCACCGGCCGCTTATCTTCTTTCACTATTTTAAGGGGCTTTTTATGAACGGATTGTATCCAGCCGGCGAATTCATCTATATTGGGAATAGTGGCAGACAGCGCCAGCATCTTCATGTGCTTCGGAAGGAATATAAGCGACTCTTCCCATACGGTACCGCGTTCATAATCGTCGAGATAATGTATCTCGTCAAAGATTATCCATGAATATTTGGCCAGGTCACTTTCTTCCTCAAGCACTTTATTCCGGAATATCTCGGTGGTCATTATAAGGATAGGCGCGTGAGGGTTAATGCTGACGTCGCCGGTTAGTATGCCTATTTTGTCTTTGAATGTTTCCTGGAAATCCCGGAATTTCTGGTTTGACAATGCCTTGATGGGCGCCGTATAAATGGCGTATGTATTTTTTGCGAGGCAATCGCAGATGACGTATTCCGCTATCACTGTTTTACCCGAGCCCGTGGGTGCCGAAACGATAACGGAGTGACCGCTTTCTATGTAATCTATCGCTTTCTGTTGAAAAGGATCGTATTGCATGGTATTATTCTATCGTACCGGACGGTATTTTGCAAGCGCCCTTATAATCCGCCTTCCCGAACATTAAGGCCTAGTGCTTTAGCTTTATCATAATATTTTGCGGCTAAATCATGCTGTTTCATTCTGGAATATACGACGGCCAGATTGTAATACGTCAGCGCATTGTCAGGTTTGGCTTCTATTGCTTTTCTGAATAACTCTATCGCTTTCTCCATATCGCCGGCATCTCTATAAATTACTCCGAGATTATTATAGGCATCGGTATCTTTTTCGTTTATTGCTATGGTTTTACGGTATAACTGTTCGGCTTTCCCTTTTTCGCCGTATTTTAAGTATAGATTTGCCAGATTGTAATATGAATCCCCAATATAAGGGTTAAGCTGTATAGCCATTTCATATAGTCTGACAGCATCTTCTTTTTTGCCGATTTTTGCGTACAACATACCAAGATTTATATATGGCTGAGCGTACCGCGGATTGGCTTCAATCGCCCGCTCGAAGAGCCTTATCGCTTCTTCATTTTTGTTTGACTCGTTGCACATTAGGCCGAGTTCGTTATACGCGCTCCAGTGTTCGGGATTAAGCTCTATCGCTCTGGCAAATGATTTTATCGCTTCCTCCCGCATTCCTATGGACTCATATGCTTTTCCGATGTTGAAGTATACGTCTACGAAATTGGGATCAATTTGAATAGCTTTTTTGTATAGTTGAAAGGCCTTCTCATGATTTCCCATATTATTATACATATTGCCCAAATTATTGTTTACCCTCGCGCTGTCGGGGTTATATCTAAGAGTCCTTTCGTAAAAGGTGATAGGGTTTTTCCAGTAATTGGTCTGCACAATTGTCAGGAACGAGTAAAATATGGTTAAGACAGCTATTGCGGCAATAGAGATTATCCTTAAATCTTCAAACTTGAGCAGATTACTTAATCCATATGCCAAGATGAGAAAAAAGCCCATTGAGGGCACATAAAGGTTATGTTCTGCCATATAAGCCCCGATAGGATAAATATTAGAAACGGGCAATAAAGCAAGAAAAAACCAGCAGATTGAGA
This sequence comes from Candidatus Omnitrophota bacterium, assembly GCA_028718265.1. The sequence continues at coordinate 1,657 of JAQUMG010000045.1, read as the reverse complement.
AAAATATAAGAGGATTGGTTTTTCGTTTTTTGAAAGCGTAATAAATAGACAAAAACGCGATAGCCGCACCCAAAAATGCCTTTGGGTCAGTGAGTCTGAATAATTTGTCCCCGTATTCCATATGAAGGCCGAAAGGGAATATCAAAAGTCTTATATAATTTGTTATAGCTACGAAAAAGCCGGCTATTCTGGAGAAAACAGCAGTAATAGGATATATATAAAAAGGAGCAAATCTTAATATCGTAATCCTTGATAGGATGTAGGCAAAAGCAATGAGAAGGAAAGGCAGAAATTTGCTATACCGGATTTTTTTTCTAAAGGCGTAGTGATAAAGAAGCAGTAAAAACGGAAGTATGAGACTGTTTTCTTTGGATAAAATGGCGAGGAGATAGCTTAAGGCGGTTATTACATAAAACGTTATCTTATTTTTGTGAAGTAGTTTTATATAGAAAATAAAAGAGAGCAATGCAAATAACATCGCTAAAAGATTTCCGCGTTCCGATATATATGCTACGACGTCCACTTGTACAGGGTGACTAACAAAAAAGACAGCGGTAATCAGCGAAAGTATTTTATTGCCAAAAAGCAGGCAGATTAACCAATAAATACATAATGCCGTAAATATATGAAGTAGAATATTTATGAGGTGATAACCTACGGTATTTAATTTTCCAAGAGAATAATTTATGGTATAGGAAACAATTTGGAGCGGACGGTAATAATCACAACTCTGCACTGTTCCGCTGCCCTGCCATATACTACTTGTAAAGATCTCGCCCATATTATGCCAGTTTCTTACGTACAGATTGTCTCTTACTAAAACCTCATCATCCCAGATGAACTGGCCGCTGAGTGAATTGGCATATAAGGCTAGACCCAGAACCATTATAAGAAAAACCGCTTTTTTGGAATCCATCAGGTTCTATTATATTCCTATTGCGTTTGTTTGTGAAATCATTTTCTAAGGAATCCGGTATTTTTCTCGCTCCTGGTCGATTTCTTTACGGCGAAGGTCTTTCCTCGCTCGGTGGCTGCAGAACTCGCCCCGACGGGCTCTCCATCGGGGCTCTGTCAGCTTCGCCATCCCGAGTGAGTCCCGCTCTCGCGGGACCTCGGGATTCCCTCGCTCGTCAAGCTGCTTCGCCTAAAATCGACATGTCGCTGCAAAAAGTACCGGATTCCTTTTTTTAACTCTATAGCGTAACTGCGATATTCCGGCGAGCGGCCTACAAAATCTAGCCTTGAGCAAGGGAAAAAGCGGTTCCTAAAAGGGCGCTTGCTGTCCGCGAAGCGGGCCGCCGAAGGCGGATGAGGCGGCACGGCAGTGCCAGCCGAGTTCAAGCGACCCCGCTTTTTACCGCAGCGAAAGGCCGTGCCTGCGGCAGGCAGGCGTTAAGGATTTTGTCAGACGCGAGCGGAATATCGCAGTTAAAGCATACGTTCGGCAATGGTCCAAAAATTGGGGCTTGTTCGGCCGGATTGACTTACTGCATATAAAAGGGTATAATTTAAGTACATATGGACGAAAACTACAAAAGCGAAGAACAACTGATAAAAGACCTCCTGGAACTGCATAAACAGGTTGCGGATCTGGAGAAGAAAGGGACTCGCGCCGATATTGCCGGCAGGAAAAAAACAGAAAAAGACCTGAATAAAA
>JAQUMG010000044.1 GCA_028718265.1 Candidatus Omnitrophota bacterium | reverse complement strand
TATATCTCCATGCCAATGAAGTATAAAACGGGGTATTAAATATCTGGGAGCTGTAGGAGACGCCCATGTTCATGGAAGAGGATGTTCCGCTGTCACGGGTCTCCAGCATCTGCCTGTAATGCCATAGTTCAGAAAGATCCAAATACAGGTTCTTAAAGACATTCATCCGCATGCCTACTGTCAGCCTTCTTTCCGTATAACTTGATGCCGCTGCATCCGGACTTTTATAAGTACCAGGCATGTATAATGCGAATATACTGGTGTTGTTCTTGAAAAAATCGAAGGTTTGCTGAAGGTTAACAGACTGGCCATAACTTTTGGTCGGAGAGCTTAAGCCCAATCTGTTCATGTCCCATATAGACCAGCTGAGACGCGTGGAATCGGTGAGATTCACATCAAAAGTCGACGTTATGTCGTAATTGCTTTTGTACGGCTTCTCCACATTCGGCAGATATTTGTTTCTGAATCTATTATACTGGCCGGTATACCTGAAAAATTTCACGGGATAATAATTAAGTTTCAGATAATACCCTCTTTCGCCGCGATACGGGACGTCCTGATCCGATACTAACTGATAAGCGCTGTCGATGTATCTGCCGATACCCGTAAAATCGAATTTATACTCATCGGATTTCAGATCCAATTCCGTTCTGAATGCGTCGCCGTGCTGGCCGCGTGCGTATTCTCCGTCGAGTTTAACGGCACCGTCAAAAAAGGTCAGGCCGTTGCCCACTCCCGCTACAACTTCGCTTGTCTCATGGTCATTGCCCTGAGAACGCATTACGATAGTCCTTAAATTCATGAAATCCGTAGGTTTAATCCCGAATTTAGCGCCGTAAAAATAATTCCTCCCTTTAAAGTCGTTTACTTTCATGCCCCACATGCGGGAGCCGCGCACGCCCCACATCATGTCGTAATTTATATCTTTGCTGTTCGGATTCTTAAACCTGAAACCCTGATATGAGGTAGGCGGCAGGGTGATTTCGGAAAAATAAGCACCCACATCTCCGGTCGCTACTTCCAGATCCGGTCCCGTCAAAGAGGTCTGCCATGCCGATAAATCGCTGTCAAAATCGTCTTCCCTGTATCCTTTGCCCTCATATTGAAACTTGCTGTCCAGCATGCCCCACGGCGTCTCACCGGTCACACCCAAACGGTGGACCCAGTCCGTATAATGGTAAGACCGATCGGCATTATCCGATTTGGAATTCAATCTGTACCTATCGAACGAATATCTGACCTTAAATGAATCCATTTTTTCGGCTTCAAGGAGCCTTTGTTTAATTTCCAGAAACATGTCAGCGCCCTTCTGAATCACCTTAATACGAATAGTCCTCCTTCCGCCGCTATCCCAGACATGCAAAAAACTTTCGCCAAGGTTAGCGCCTTTGATTGCAATTTGCTGATCACCCTGACGGGAAACTTCTATTACGTGAGGATCGGTTACAAGGAAGCGTAAAAGACCGGGAATAGAAATTATGGCGACCTGTTCTTTTTCGATAGTAATGCTGTAATTTTTACTCTCAAGATCGCTCTGGGAATAGTTGTGAACTGCGCTTTTCTGCGATTTACTTTTTTTGCCTGCGTATTCTTGGGCCGAAGGCGCCGGTATTTGGCTCCAATCTTCACGCGGCGGCACATTTTGTTGTTTTTCCAATGTCGGTTGCGTCAATATCTTATCCGTGGTTGCTTCCCCGGACGGACCGATACTTTCGGTAATTTCAGGATTTTCGACCCTTCCTATGCTGCCTTCTTCCCCTTCGGGAGGCAGCATATCTAGCTCTACCTCGCTTTTTTTCCGTTCGGGATAAAGTATTTCGTTAGTCATTGTAATTTCTTTATCAAACTGCTGCATGAGATAAAGGGCTTCTTCCTTTGGACTGCTAAAAGATTTCGCGGGAGCTTCTGATTTTGCTGCGGGCGGCGCGACGGCCGGTTTTGCTTCCTCAACAGATTTTGCCTTATCCTCTTCTCTGAGGTTGAGCATTTCATTGGTCAGGAGGATTTCTCTTTCGAGCTGCCTGATGAGGTCAATTACTTCATTTATAGCTGAATTTGGGATAGAAGACGGGTGAGCAGGCTCCGATTCGGAAGATATTTCATCTACGCTCTCCCCCTGGGTTGGATTATTAAGATTGTCGCCAAAAGCCGAAAATAAAGGAGAAAAAAATAGGATAACGCAAAATATTAAACCTATTTTTCTTTTCATTTCATTGTCACTTAATAGAGAACTCTCCTTCTTTAGTAAGTTCTTTATCGCCGAACATAACTACGGCCCTGGCTTTATACTTACCGGGCCCGAGGGCCGTTTCGGACTTTGCCTGTATCTCCTTCTGACTGTTCGGCGCTACTAAAACGCCTTTAACGGGGATACTCTGCGCGACCTCCCCTTTATCATTTAGTATATCTACCTTCCCCTCAATCTTTACATTAAGATTTCCGGTATTGTTCACAACAATATTGAATGACGGCTGGTTAGTGCCGGCGTTTATATCCAGTTTATCGATAACTCCCGACGAGGTTACGGTTAAAACCGTTTCAGCTACAAGCGGGATATCGACTCCTGCGTCAATAGTTGCTATAACGTCATAAGTTCCTTCTTTAAGGTCTCCCATCCATTCCGCCTTGTAATCCCGTGTGTCGCCCGGAAACGTGTTGATGGGCCCGAGTTCTTTTCTGCCGAAAATATTTCCGTCTTTGTCTATTATATTAGCTACGCCTTCCGCAATAATATAGGTATTGCCTTCGTTTTTCATCGTCAGATTTATTGCCAGCGGACTATTCTGGTCAGGGCGGCCGCAAGTAAAAGAAGTAATAGACCCTACTTTCTTTACCCGGCCTTCCGCTTCCAGGTACACTATGGTGCCTATCCTGCCCGCAAAACGCAGCATGACATTGCCGCGTGCCGCTTCTCCCTCATTAACTATAGATTCAAAGAATATTACCGCATAATATCCGCCTTCCGCATCCGGAGGCATTGAAACAGTATACTGGACGCCCATTCTTGAGTTGGCTTCAATGTGAAGTTTTTGCGGATGCGTCGCTATCCATTTAGCACAGGAAAGCGGCGTCGTCCCTGCCGGCACAAACTTTTTGCTTCCGTCAGCCATGTAAATCCAGTCTTCCGTATAAACGCGTATATCCATAGGCGTATCGCTTTTATTATCAACCGTAATGGTCCCGCTATTCGTTTCGCCCGGCAGAACGCTGAGGCGTAAACTGGGCGGGCTGACATTAATAGAAAAAGCTGACGCTTCTCTGCAAGCCAGAAAACCTATCGCATAAAATATTATGGCGGAAATAAAAATTTTGTATTTCATATTTCTCTCCTAGAGGGATTTTTTTAAACTATTACTCCGTAAACGTAAAAATGATCTTTGTGGTATAAATGCCCGACTGCGCAGGCTTTGGCACTATCACCTTGAATTTCATGGTTATCTCTGTGCCGGTTACCCCTTCGCCGGCAGGCGCGCTATATACTGTCCTTTCCATTGTAAAATCTTCCTGGTTTCTGTCCAAAGAATTGTTACCGGGAACGTTGCTTGACACGCCATACCAGAAAAAATTGGTATTCGGTATAAACGAAGCGGGATTCTCCATATGGCTAAGCGGCCGGTCCGCCCTGATCTTAAGTTGCCATGGGTTACCCTGGTCGGTTCTGCACATTACTCTGATTCCCATGCCGGGGACGTCGTCCTTCATGTCGCCCATATTCAAACTGCCGAAATCTACGGAATAGAAATTAAGATCTACGGAAAAAACGGCCGCCGCTTCGGTTGAATACAGAAAAACAGTCAGAAATGCTGCCAGTAATACAAATAAAATAGATTTTAGTTTTCTCAAAGTTTTATCTCCCAAATATTATTCTGTCATCGTCAGGACTAATGTCGTCGAATATGTTCCGGCGCCCTGGTTTTGCGGGATATCTATATTGAAAGTTAAATGAAGCTCTACGTTGGGTGACGTTATATAATCAAGGCCGCCGGCCTGGTAAAAAACAAAAGGAGTTGTGCTCATATGCCCCGTTCCGGCATTCCACGTTCCGCTTCCGTTTGACGACCCCCACCAATTGAAGTTATCGTTAGGTATCGTAATGGCCCCTGATGTCAATTCCGCCGTAATTTTTAAGCTTACGCTCCACGGCTTGTTGTTATTAGTAACGCAGGAGAGGAACATATCTTTGTTTCCTGTCGTAGTCCCCGGATCTACGTTGCCAAAATTCAGTGTGGACGGGTTCACGGTTATCGTGAAAACAGGGTTTACGCCGACGGAGGCATCCAAATTGGAGAGTTCCTGCGCAGCAAAGGCGCCGCTGACAGAATAAGTAAAAGCAAACAAAGAAATTAACAAAAGCAGACCCGCATGTTTTTTTATTTTCATGATAACCTCTTTAGTGTTATTATTAAATATATACTTGCCGGCTATATTATTGTAATTACTTTAATATAATCCCACTATGACGCTTTAAACAAGTTTACCATACGCTACGCTTTTGTCAAGGATATACAAAAAATAACGCCCCCGCACCAGTTTTTGTTTGGCGCGGGGGCGCGAGACAGGACTTTGGTTTTTTCTTCTCTTGCTTTCTTATTCGGTCATTGTCAACGCGATAAGTCCTTTGTACACATCCTGCGGAGTACTCAGAGTAGTAGGAACAACAAGCAATGTATCAATCGCTACGCCTGACTTCGGATACTCGGTAGCATCAGCCGTATAAATGGCCTGCGGCGCACTGGTCAGAACTAAATTTGCCACCTTAACTCCTGCACCTGACAGAGTTGATATCTCTACAGGAAGCACTTTACCATTGTATTGGCCAACCATACCGTCGGTGCTGGCGTTTATCCACCATAACTGCGAATGGTTAGAACTGGCTGTAATGTGAAGGTTTCCTATTGCATTCTCGCCGGGCATGATTGTATACTCCTGGCTAAGTTCCCCATCCCACACACTAAAACCAAAAACCGATTGCACATTGACTGTAACGGCCACATCTTTTGAATCTGAGTCAGCATACGCAACTGAACCCGCGAAGATAGCCAGCATTACGACAATGCCTAACACGATTAGCTTCTTCATTACAACGCCCTCCTTTTGGTTGTGCTGCTTGTTTTTCTTTGATTAATTTCCTAAAATCTTTTTAAATATCTTTAATTATCGCGGACATAAAACAGCCTTTGTTTTCGGCTTACTTGAAGTATATCACATGTTCAGTAATCTGTCAAGTGGAAAAATCATACTTTTTTCATGCCTAACATTGGTCATAACTCACGCCTGAATTTTGTTTTCACGCCAAATAAAAAAAAGGAGCAAGATAATATCTTGCTCCTTTTTTACTTACTAACTGTTTATTGCGAATCCACAAAAAACAACGTATTATTCGTACATTGTCAGAACTAGATTCGTGTTGTACAGACCTGAAGCCTGGGTAGTAGGAACGGTTAGGTATAATCCCAGAACTAAAGGAATATACGGATCGCTGCCTTCTCCCAGTGTTGAAGTATAGAAATCAGTTGCCACTGCCGGAACGACTGCTCCGGAACCTCCCGGGGCAGGAACAAATGTCCCCTTTGCCTGCTCGTCGCCTGCATTTGACCATGGCGCGAATTTGAAGGCAGGGTCACTTGCCATTGTGGTTGCTCCGCTTGTGAACGGATCTGCTTTCAATGACAGCTTCCATACTTTTCCATGATTCGAACGGCAGGAAATCGAGAGTGTAGTCTCAGCGCCCGAACCTGCGTTCACTGTACCGAAATTGTGGGAATATTTGTCAAGCGTAAAACCAAATGCCGCGGGAACCGTAAATGACAAAGGCACCGTGGAACTTACATCTTCGGCTTTCACGACGGCTGAATATCCTACTAGTACAGCTATTGCTGTTATAATCATCAGCATCTTCTTCATTGATATCACCTCCTTTTCTTATTAAATTAACTGCGCATAAAAACTTTTTAAAACTCTATATTTCAATCGGAATAAAACGCTCTTTATTAGTGTCAAACTATTGATTTTTATAGCGAAAAGAAAATCTCTTTTAATACTAAACTGAATAAAGTAATTTTACCACCAGCATATAAATGAGTCAACACAAAAACTTCAAAAAAAAGAAAAGGAAAAACAAAGCTAACTATTTGCAATACTAACGAAATCGCTATTGACTTATCAATTATATTATGATATACTCATATTGACAATTAGATGGTAGTGGTAGCCGAAAAGGCAAACCATCCGAAAGGGTGGGGCGCAAAACTAGAGAGCCTAAGTTCCGAGTTTCGGGATATGGCAGTCAGTTGCCGAAGCGAAAGGACCTATTCTCTTGGAAGCGCGAAAAAAGAATAGGTTTTTTTTCGGCTACCTTCTCGAATCCGGGAAGGGGATGATGGCAGTGAAGCCGAAAATGACATCTTTGATAATTTTTCTAGCCATTATGACGGCAATTTTAACCGGAAACATGGCTTATGCGGAATCAAAAAGTCAATCGGTGCATTTGACGGTCATTGTCGTAGGCGCTCTTTCTCTAAATATAGACGAAAATGCCCTGCCGGCTCTAGCCGGCGAGGCAAACTCCGGAAAACCGGCAGCCGAGGCATTTTCAGATATAAAGGAACACAATATAATAGTGAGCAAGCTTGTCCGCGATAATTCGGACTTATGGCTTTTTACAAAAACTGAATAAAAAGAGATAATCTGTCAGGTTTCTCCCTTTACCTCCTTTTCCTGAATCGGATTATCTCTATTTTTTTATAAGCGATAGCGCTTCTGCCCGTGTCTTATGATTTTCCTTGAATATGCCCCTAACCGCACTGGTCACGGTCATGATACCCGATTTTTTTACGCCTCTCATACTCATACAGAGATGTTCTGCTTCGATAACAACCAGGACTCCTAACGGGTTAAGTTTTTTCATCAGAATATCTGCTATTTCCGTAGTCAATTTTTCCTGCACCTGCGGCCGTTTTGAAAAAATGTCTACTACGCGTACCAATTTACTTAGGCCCGTAACTCTGTTGCCTTTCGGGATATACGCCACATGCACCTTACCCATAAAAGGTATGAGATGGTGCTCGCATATCGAATAGAGAGGTATATCTTTTAACAAAACTATTTCGTGATGCTCTTTGTCAAACAGAACCTCGAGTTCTTTTTCGGGATCCATCTTTATTCCGGAAAATATCTCCTCGTACATCTCGGCTACTCTTCTGGGCGTCTCTACAAGATCTTTTCTTTTTGTATCTTCGCCTATGGCCTCCAGGATCATCCTTACCGCTTTTTCTATTTTTTTCTTATCCATAACCGCCTATCTTGCTTTTTGCTATTTCCCTATGCAGAATCTGGAAAATATAATGTTTAAAATATTGTCGGTGTATATCTCACCGATTATCTCTCCGAGAGAATCAGCGCCTTGTCTCAAGTCAGAAACCACAAATTCCAGTGAAAGGTTTTTGGTCATGCTGTTTGCGGCATTAGAAAACGCTTTCACGGCTGACTCTATAGCATTCTTATGGCGAATGCTGTTAACCATCACTTCATTTGAAGAAGAAACGCTGCCGCTCCAGACTTTATTATATATTTTATTTTCCAATTTATCAATGCCGATTTTATTAGTGCAGGACACTTTCAGAATGTCTTCATTTTCCGCAACTTTTTTAACCTCATCGGTGCGCAATTTTGATTTTAAATCGCATTTATTAATTACTATGACGGCGGGTCTGCCTTTTATTTTAGCCAGGATCTCCCTGTCCTCTTTTTTCAATCTTTCGCTTCCGTCCAATACGCAAAGTATAAGGTCAGCTCTGGATAAATATAAATGGCTTCTCTTTATACCTTCCTTTTCTATGATGTTACCTTTCTTCCTGATCCCGGCGGTATCCACAAGTCTCAATGGCACGCCCCGTATACTCGCCGTTTCTTCGATGGGATCTCTCGTGGTGCCGGAAATGTGGGTAACGATGGCTCTGTTTTTCCTTAAAAGCAGATTCAGAAGACTCGACTTGCCTACATTGGGCCTTCCGCATATAACGGCCACTATACCTTCTCGAAGGACAGCGCCGTCGTGATAGGTGCTCAGCAATTTTTCAAGTTTCACATTAGCGGTTTTTATACTTTTAAGCCAGCTTTTAACAGTACCCGTATCAATGTCCTCTTCCGGAAAATCTATAGCGGCTTCTATGTCAGCACATATGCCGATGATATTTTTCCGAATTATTCTAATCTCTTTGGACAGATCTCCTTCCAGCTGATGAAGAGATGCCCGCAACCCCGCTTCTGTCTTGGCCCTTATCACGTCAAGCACTGCTTCTGCCTGGGACAGATCGAGCCTCCCGCTCAGAAATGCTTTTTTGGTAAACTCCCCCGGTTCTGCCGGCCTGGCGCCGTTTTTGACGACAAGCTCGAGAACCTTTCGCACGGCAACAATTCCGCCGTGACAATTTATCTCTACCACATCTTCTTTTGTGTATGTCCTGGGCGAGCGCATCACGGTCAGCAGAACTTCGTCAACCACTCTCTTGCCGCTATCAAGTATATGCCCGTAATGTACGGTATGGCTTTTGAATCGCGACGGTTTCTTTCTGGCGCGCGAAATGAATATTCTATCCGCAATCTTAACGGCATCGCAGCCGCTCATGCGGACAATCCCGATTCCGCCCTCGCCTATCGGCGTTGATACCGCCACTATTGTGTCCTCGTTTAAATTTGCCATCATGATAATTTCCTGAAAGCCTCTATTGCCTCACCGACAATATACAGAGAACCGGTTATCAGAATTGCGTCGTCCTTACCGGCAATTGCCAGTGTTTTATTAATAGCCTCGCCGACAGATCCGGTAGTAATGACATCCATATTTTTATAATTAAGCATTCTTTCTCTTAAAAATTCCGGCGAAGCGGCCCTGTCGGATTTGGCTTTTGTCGTAATGACATAATCGGCTGCCGGACTCAATTCTTTGCATATGCCGTCTATATCTTTGTCGCACATCGCGCCGAGAATAAGAAAAAGCTTTTTATAATTTAAGTTATCTTTCACGGCTTTTTTTAGAATAGAAGCGCTCTGACCGTTTTGCGCGCCGTCGACAACTATCAGCGGATTCTTGCGCAATATTTCGAACCTGCCCGGCCACCTTGCGTTCCTAAGCCCGTCTGATATCGCGCTCTTATCTATAAATACATCGTAATGCCGTAAACCTTCTACGCTCAAAACCGCTGTGGCAGCATTTTGTATCTGAAAATCGCCCAGAAGCCGGATCTCAAGATGCGGATATTCTCCGCATTTCGTGATTAAATGAAAAATCTGCCGCTCTAGATCCGAATTGAGCTTTTCGCAGAACGAATCCCTGCCGGTTAAATAAAATTTCGAGTTAGCTTTGGCGGCAACCCGTTCTACAACGGCGAGGACTTCGGGGGTTTGAGGGGAGCTTATAACTACCGAATCATTTTTTATTATACCGCTCTTTTCGAGAGCGATATCCTCTATCCCGGGCCCTAAGTGCTGTACGTGATCGTAGCTTATGGGCGTTATGACGGAAACCAGTGGCTTGACTATATTGGTGGAATCCAATCTGCCGCCCATTCCCGTTTCCAGCACCATAAAATTTACGTTATTTTCTTTAAAATACAGAAAAGCTATCGTCGTGCATATCTCAAAATATGTCGGCTTCTCTTCTTCTCTGGCCATCACCTCTATATCAGGCATCAACCGTTCCATCAGCCTCAAAACATCTTCCTCGGAAATCGGTTCACCGTTTATTCTTATTCTTTCTCTGAACGAAACGAGGTGAGGAGAAGTATATAAACCGGTCTTAAAACCGGCTGCCATTAAAATAGAGTTTACAAAAGACGAGACTGAGCCTTTACCTTTTGTACCGGCGACATGAATTGCGTTTATCCCTTCATGAGGATTGCCGAGGCGACGGGCGAAAGACCGCATCCGTTCCAGTTTCAGCGATTTCTTATAATCGAAATTACTTGCCTTCTCGTAATTAACGAGAGAGTCAAGGTATTTGAGGGCGTCATGGTAAGTCATTTTCAATGTTTAAAATGTCTGATGCCTGTAAAGACCATGCTTATGCCGAATTTATTGGCAGCATCTATTATTTCCTGGTCTGCTATAGAGCCGCCGGGCTGTATAATAGAGCGCACGCCTGAGTTGGCGGCGGCTTCTATGGAATCGGCTTTTGGGAAAAAGGCATCGCTGGCAAGAGTAGAATCATTCGCTCTGTCTCCGGCTTTTCTTATCGCTATTATTACTGACTCAACTCTAGACGTCTGCCCTGCGCCGATGCCGACAGTTTTTTTGCCCTGACAAAGCACTATTGCATTGGACCGGACGTGTTTTACCACTTTCCACGCGAAATAAAGCGAATCGATCTCGGCTGCGGTAGGTTGTTTTTTCGTCACTACTTTAATATCTTTTTTATCAATATCTTCTGTATCGCAATCCTGAAATAGCGCTCCGCCTGTTATCTTTTTAAAATCGAGCGCGGCGCCGGAGTTAAGTTTTTTGATATCCCCTGTCTCCATAAGGCGCAGGTTTTTCTTTTTCGAAAGGATGTCAAATGCTTTTTTATCATAAGCCGGCGAAATTATGCATTCTATAAAACCTGCGTCTGCTATTGCCAGAGCAGTTTCTTCGTCCACTACCTTATTGAGGCCTATTATACCGCCGAAAGCGCTCAATTTATCACATTCGAGCGCATCCAGAAAAGCATCTTTTAAATTTTTTCCCGCAGCGTTGCTGCAGGCTACGCCGCAGGGCGTGGCATGTTTTATTATACAGGCGGCCGGTTCGTCAAACTCGGCAACCAGCTTTAGAGCCGCGTCAAGGTCCATAAGGTTATTAAAGGAAAGCTCTTTGCCGTGAACCTGCTTTGCGCCCGCTAAAGACAGTCCGACTGCTGCCTCGTCTTTATAGAAAGCGGCTCTCTGGTGCGGATTTTCTCCGTAACGAAGATCCTGCGCTTTTTTAAATCCCAGGTTCATATTTTCCGTGAAAGGGGTGTGTTCCGAATCGGAGGGG